>JAAZDH010000268.1 GCA_012512865.1 Clostridiaceae bacterium
ATCTCCCAAAAACTATCAGCATCAAAAACAGCAGCTTTTTTTACTATATTCACATTACGCAAATGTCTTGAATGAAGTCTTGAATGAAGCCTTGATAATATTTCTCCAAGTCTTTTAAAGTTTAAATATATATTCTCCTTTTCATTAAGTCCCAATAATATATCTAACATGTTTTTCCCCTTAATAAACTCCATTTCAATACCTGCCCTATTGCCAATATAAAAAAGGTCATACACTTTGGGGGTTTCGTTTTTCTCAGATAATAGCTGCAGGGCATTATATTCATTAAGTATATCCTCTGAACAAATACCGGCAATCTTTACAAGTTTTGTTTCACCGTTGCGTGATACTATATATAACTCATTTGTACCTCCACCAGTTACGGGAAGTATAACACTGTTATTATATTTATTCTTAAGAAAGTCTATATGTATATCCATAATTGTTTCCTTCTTTAATCAAATAAGCAAATTTATTGGTTGCATACTTTACTTTTTGATTCCAGGAATATCGCACAGGAACCCGGCATATGGGAACTTATAAAACATTACCGGTGTACCGAACATATCGATAACCTTTCCATTTGCCGTCCCATTGATGATCTGCCCTGCACCTTCAATAAGGCTTGCAATTAATTCCGCGCTGACCGGGAACGTCCCATGCGACGGATATATTGTGTCAAACTCATCGGTATACATGGACAACTTCTTCAGGCTCTCAATATACAGGGACAGGTTTCTGCGTTCCTTAAACATAAAAATGTTTCCATCCTGGATGGTATCTCCTGAAATAAGCACCCTGCTGTTTATATCCAGTACAGCTATGCTGCCAGGTGTATGCCCGGGTATAAAAATGATTTTAAGCGGCCGGTTCCCAAGATCTATTATGTCATTTTCTTTTACAGGCATAATAATTCCTGCCCCGCCGTGAGCCCGATAATTATCTTCTTCATCAGGATGCATATAAAAATAATCAAAACTGCCATTCCCTGAAATATGGTCAGGATCAGCATGTGTATTTAGAAGCATTATTGGCAGCTTTGTGATGCTTTCCGCAATTTGTTTTGCATTCGGTGTATTCATGCCGCTGTCAATAAGCATCGCCTTTTTTGTTCCGGCCAGTAAGAAAAATCGTACTCCGTTGTCTTCGATCCTCCAGGCAGTGTCGTTTATTTGAATAACGTCAGCCATAAGTATCCCCCTCCCAAATCCAGTTTTTATAAAAAATTCGAAACGCAAGTGTATTAACTGCCAACCAACCTGTTGCCTTGCAGAAGTAGGCTGTTTTCTATTATATCACATATAAACCGGGATTCAGCGGACAGATAGTTTGAACAGGCCATGTTAATTGCAGTAATAATACAGCCATTGTGTGCGGTTTATTTTAAATCGGGCTTTGGCGCCGCCTTCCGCTTCCGGGTAAAGTTTCTTTAGTTAGCAGCCATCATCATTTACAGCATTCCATGGCAGCTAATTACGGCTTCACCGGTGATTTTTAAAAAGCCGCCGTTCGAGGAAACATATCAGCATCATTTATTTAAGTGTTTACGATAATACTAATTGCATAAATCCTGCAGTAACAATTGAACATAGAATGTTGATTCAACCTCTCGCCAGTTTTTCTTCCTCCTGTTTTCACCGAACGACATATGATGCCCAAGTACCGCATTGAATGATGCTGCGGAGGGCTTTGGGGTTTAAGATTTTTTAACCATAGCTTGACCACAGGATTTTCAAGTAGCTCTATTTCAATTTTTTTGGCAGTATTTATGTCCCCAAGAAGCTCCCGTATTACCCTATAACGTATGGGCGCGTCAGCATTTGCCATAAGCCACTCACATGCTTTTAAATCGATCATTCTTTTGACCTCTTTTAACAATTAGTTATGCCTGTTTATATACTGTATAACTATATAACTACCAAGTCAATGCCGTCACCTACAAAAATAGGAAAGGCCGAATTTTTCCTGGAAAATTATAAAAAAAGCAGAAGTTGATATCATTATAACCATCAGGATCATGCCAACTCCGCGGCTATTCCTTTACAAAAAAAAATATTCTGATTTAATTTGAAAATCTACAATCAAGGCAGTGAAGGAATCCCTGCGTCCCGCAAGTATCTACCAGGAGTTCTTTATTGTCATATAGAAAAAGGGCCCATGCACCCCCCCACCCCCTGGAAGTTCTATCCATCCTTCTTTTCTTGATTCTGTATCAATAAACACCAATCCCCCAGTTTCTCTTGAAACAAAAGATGATAGTACCACTTTTTTGGCGTCCATCCTTCGGGTCAATAATTTTTATTGCACCCAAAAAGCAGAAATTTTTGCATGGACTTGCCATATATTTATAAGGTATTTTATTGAAAAAAAAATCACTTAAGTTGAAAATTTCGAATGAACTTGATATAGAGCTATCGACCGTAAAAAAAATGGGTAAATAAGACAGTATCCACCCGGATATTGGAGAGATACCTCCACCTTTACGAAGACGATAAATTGAAAGCCCTGGAACCGGGGTTCAGGCAAAGGGCTCAAAAATTCCGGCACAATACCTTGAAGAGACTGCAAGCCTGTGCCGTGATATCATATGCCATGCTTGAGGTATATGATAATATGATATACGACTGTTTTTCCGGATTTTATCCGTTATTTTAAAGCAGGATGAACATTAATTTATAAAATTATTAATTAACCTTATTCGTCGTATTGAAACCTCTGTTTGCCTATCAACAATGCTTATTTCTTTACTTAGTTTCTTCCCTGGATTCCTTTTTCCTCCCGAATTTTTTTGCCGCTTCAAACATATAAACAATATTTTGGCATGGTACATCTTCCTGAATATTATGAGCAGCAGCAAAAATGTAGCCTCCATCTTTATTGAGGATTTTTATGTTTCTCTCAACTTCCTCCTCTATGCTTTCTTTTGTACCATATGGCAAAAGATACTGGATATCTATCCCTCCATGAAAGACTATTTTATTACCATAAATCTCTTTCAATAACTGGGGATTCATATCTCTTGCTTTAGGTTGAATTGGATTGAGAATATCCACTCCACAATCAATTAGATCGTCTATTATCGCAAAAACACTGCCGCATGAATGATGAAGATATGACGCATTTGTAAAATTTTTAGTGTATCTTATCCTTTCCTTGAAATATGGCTTAATTAACTTTTTAAACATATAGGGAGATATGAACAAACTGGTTTGAGTAGCAAAATCATCTCCGCTGGAAGTATAATGAATATATTTACCTAATGCTCCATAGTATATTTCAATTACTCTTTTTTGGTAGTTTAAAATAATTTCAAAAAACTGTTTAACAAAATCCTCATCTATAGCCATCTTTAAAAGAAAATCATCAAAACCGCACATCCAGCATCCCAATTCAAATATTCCATAAACAGGGTGCTCTGCGCATATAATATAATCGGTTTCTTTATATAATCTTTCAGCTTCTTTGGCGTAATTCTCTACTTCATTCATGTCAATTGATTCTGGATCAGGCCATTTAAATGATTTCAAATCGTCTATCGAAGCACCTTTTAAAGGATACTCAATTATGTCCCAGTACATTCCCGTATACTTGCGTTTAATTCCCCATTCATCCATATATTCATCATCGGATATTTTCTTAAAAAGGGATTTTTTGGGGTGCAATATGGAACCTACAGACCTAGTGTCAATATCAAAATACCTAAGTAATCTCTCATCCAATCTACGAACACTGCCAAACAATAGTATATCCATACTGTCTTTACCTGGTTCATATCCGAGAAACTTAAGCAGGTTATGCATACTTCGCCCTTCCATACTTGAAAGTGGATTACCCCCCAGGTCAACTATTAAATTTTCTGGTTCAACGTGACTAAGCGTTTTATAAAAATCATCTCTCCTTCCCAAGTCACCCACCCCCATATTACGAAAACTCATATTACATAATTTTATAATTATTTTATTAATTATTATTTCATCAGTTAATATAATATTGTCAATACTGTGTTATTGGCAAGTATCCCGACTTTTACAGCAAAATTGAAGAAAAATAGCCGCAAACCTTTGATACCAAAGGAATAGCGGCTTTTATATTTTGTCACAAAAATGTAGGGGAAAACCTTATTTTTTTACCTGTCCAAGAAT
>JAAZDH010000269.1 GCA_012512865.1 Clostridiaceae bacterium
AGCCATGGATGGCGAGTGTGACGGGTAGGATTTTTTCGCCAGCCTTAAGCATTACTATCCGTAGCTGAAGCGACCATATTAGCCGAGGAAGTCGTCTCACCTCCTCCATATTAGCCGAGAAAGTCGTCCTTGCCTAAATTTTCTTCAAGTTAATTTAATACACCCTTTATGTTGTTTTTGTGTTGTTAATTGCGAATATCTATGGTAAAATCTATTTTAAGAAAAGACGGCGATTTTGTAACAGAAATCAAATGCACTGGCTGGCTCAGGATAAGATATGATACGATATTAGATCTAGGTATAGGAGGGTTTCAATGGATAGTTTCCTGGAGAAAATTGTTGTTAGGAAAAAAACGGGCAAGGACTACCTGGTAGTAGCAGGGGCAATATTAGGAGGCCTGGTGTTGTTTTTTGTGGTACAGCTTGTACCTTTCTTAAGTTCATTTTTTATCATAATAGTTGCTGCAATAGTTTACTTGATATACCAGGTCATAATTGCCAGGTATGTTGAATTCGAATACATTGTTACGAACGGAGATTTGGATATTGACAAGATAATTGCAAAAAGAAGGAGAAAAAGAATTTTCAGTGCAAATTGCAAGGATTTTGACATTGTTGCAAAGCTTAAAGGAGGGTATAACGACAGGCGCATAAGCGACGTAAAAAATAGAATTGAGGCAATAAGTTCCATTGAGTCTGATAATATATACCTGGTAACACTTTTATATAAAGGGGAAAAAACTGCCGTTTTATTCGAGCCCGATGAAAGAATGCTGAAAGCTTTCAAACAGTATATACCGAGAAAAGTAGAAATATAAGACATGAAAATATAAGATGTGAAATATAAAATGAAAAATGAAAAATAATGAAAAATAAAGTAAAAAAATATAATATATAAAATATAAAACTTAAAAACAAATAAGAAAGAAACAGGAAAGCTCGCAAGCAAAAACTACGCGGAAAATAAGAAAACAAGGGAATTCAGGCAGCATAAAAGGAAGAGAATAATAAAAGAAGAAGTTTATAAGCAAAAGCAGCAAAACGGGAACTAACGTGAAACTAATGACAAGCACGGGGGTCAATTGATGAAAAAAGTAATCCTGGTTATTTTTCTTGTGCTTTTTATATTAGGTGTGCTGGGGGGAGCCGCATATGCCGTGTATTACAATTATTTCAAGCCAAATGAAAGCATGGCGGCGGCTTTTGAAACAGAAGGGCTGAACCTCGTAATCGGAGGGGATGTTATTCTTTCCAAAAACCGGCCCCGGGTGATAGATGGCGAGATACTTCTTCCCTTTGATACAATAAAAGAATATATTGACCCGTTCATCCACTGGGATAATGAAACAAAAAAAGTTACGATAACCACAAAAGACAGGTTGATAAGGATGAAAACAAACGAACTTGAGGCCATGGTTAATAATAAACCTGTCAATCTGAACATACCTGCGGTTGAAGATAATGGTGCAGTATTTGTACCCATCGAATTTTTGGGCGATTTTTACAATATTGATGTGAGCTACATCGAAGAAAATAATGTAATCGTTATAGATTACAAGAACAGGATAGTACAGACGGCGGAACCCATATCGGCAGATGCCGTCATCAGGAAGGGTCCTTCCATCAAGTACCCTGTGATACAAAGGTTTGACATGGATGAAAGCACAAAAGGAAGTGTTTTAAGGGTATTTGAAGAATACGAAAAATGGTACAAGGTAAGGACGGAAAAGGGAGCAGTCGGTTACATTGAAAAAAAACATGTTGTGGTTAAATGGATTACAATAAACAACATTTTGCCGGAAAGGGAAGAGAAGAAAGATTCTTGGCAGCCTGAAAAAGGGAAAATAAATCTTGTATGGGAAATGATGTACGGCCGAAGGCCCGACCTTGACAAGATAGGCAAGATTGAAGGGCTTGATGTAATATCTCCTACGTGGTTTCAACTAATGAATGACCGGGGTGAGCTTATAAACAGGGCTGATATGGTTTACGTGGAATGGGCCCATAATAACGGATACCAGGTATGGGCCCTTTTCAGCAATGATTTCCAGGATATTGATTCCACGAGTAGGTTTTTGAATAATAGTGATGCGCGGGATAACGCAATGCGTCAACTGCTTATCTATGCTTCCTTGTACAACCTGGACGGGATTAATATCGATTTTGAGAATATTTACAAGGAAGACAAGGATGCCTTGACACAGTTCGTAAGGGAATTGACGCCCTTGCTCAAGGAACAGGGTTTGATCGTGTCAATAGATGTAACAATCCCTGATGGAAGCGATACATGGTCTAAATGCTATGACCGCAAGGCACTGGGAGAAATCGTGGATTACGTTATGCTGATGACATATGACCAGCACTGGGCAACCAGCCCGGTAGCAGGTTCCGTCGCCCAAATCACCTGGGTCGAGAAAAACCTTGTGAAAGTTCTTGACATGGTGCCGAGGGAGAAGCTTTTACTTGGGCTCCCCTTTTATACCCGCCTCTGGGAGGAGACAACGGTATTAGGTCTTAAAAAAGTGACAAATCCCAAGGTCTTGTCCATGGATGCCGCCAGGAAACTGGTAAATGACAATAATGTGGAAATAATGTGGGACGAGAAGAGCGGACAGTTCTATGCCGAGTACAAAAATGACGGAAAAACATACAAGGTATGGCTCGAGGATGAAAACTCGATAAATCTCAAGTCTTCACTTGTGCTTAAGTACAAGCTTGCCGGGGCCTGTGCCTGGAGAAGGGGAGACGAAAGCCCGGTGATATGGGAAGTGCTGAACAAGAACTTGAAGCTTGCGAGGAATTACAGCGAATGGATGGAAAGCAACACCGGGACAACGTATGTGTATAATAAATAAATCGACCAATAAAAAAAATCAATATAAAAAGGAGATGACAGGGTTATAAATGCAATACTATCTTGATATTGTTGTAAGATTAGTTTTAGCCTGCCTGCTGGGAGGCATAATAGGTTTTGAAAGAGAGCATGGTAACAGGCCGGCAGGATTCAGGACCCACATATTGGTTTGTGTAGGTTCGGCCCTTGCTATGGTTACCTCCGAATATATATTTAACGTTTTTTCAAGCAGAGTAAGCCTTGACCCTGCAAGGCTCGGTGCCCAGGTTATAAGCGGGATAGGTTTTCTTGGCGCCGGGACAATAGTCCGGAAGGGCTTTAACGTAAAAGGACTGACCACGGCAGCAAGCTTGTGGGCGGTTGCCTGTGTAGGCCTTGCCGCAGGCATAGGTTTTTATGAAGGCGCCGTTATTGCAACAATACTTATATACATAACACTGATGTTGTTAAAGAAACTTGAGAAAAAGATATCAATAAGAAAACAATATATGAGCATTATCGTCGAGGCAGCCAATACACCTGAAATTGTATACGAATTAACCGATGTATTCTCCAGGTATGATGTATTAATTAGAAATATCGAGCAGTTTAACAGGGATAATGCAGGCGGGGATATTCTCGTAAAGTTTTTCATAAAACCCCCCCATGCATTCAGCCTGGAAGACATTGAGCAGGATTTGCGCAAAATCGAGGGTGTATGGAAGGTATACGAGGAATAAAAGTATAATAATAAGTGTATACTATGGATTCTTTTTTATATTTCCCATGACAGGAAACAGGGATGATTGTGGCAGGAGCCAATAATACTCATGAATATTCATAATAATACTCATGAATACTCATAATATGCTCATAATACCAATCATAGTACCAATCATAATACTAATCAAAAATACCACTCATATTCCTGCTCATAATCTTGCCCATATACTAATCATAATCCTGCTTATAATCCTACTCATAAAACTTGTACTAAAACCTGTTTCAAGTGAATAAGAATGAATATGAGCAAAAGAACATGGAAAGGCAAAAAGAAGCGGAAACGGAAAACCTTGCCTGATCAATCATAAAGGGTAACAGAAAGGGAGGGCAAATTCACTTGAAACAGGTTTTAAAACAGGATTACCTGGCAAAAGCAAATATTTCTATAGATACAGGAGATGCAAGATATAGCAGTGGGCTTGCCGCGGAAGAAGCAAAAGCTTTACTTGAGAAGTTCGGTTATAATACTATTTCCGGGAAAAGGAAAACATCCGCATTTAAAATTTTTATCGATCAATTCACCGATTTCATGGTTATGGTTCTTCTTGCCGCTACTGCTATTTCAGCCTTTATGGGCGAAATGACTGAAGCATTTACCATTATTGCCATTGTAATTATAAATGCCATTCTGGGCTTTATCCAGGAATACAGGATCGAAAAAACCCTGGAAGCATTAAAAAGCCTTGCTGCTCCTTTAGCGAAAGTTGTGAGGGAAGGAAGGATTTCTGTCATACCGGCATCCCATGTTGTTCCCCGGGACTTAATCTTACTGGAAGCAGGCGACAGAATACCTGCCGATGCGGTGCTCATGGAAGCATCAAACCTGGCCGTGGACGAATCCTTGCTTACGGGGGAATCAATCCCGGTGGAAAAAAGTGCACACGAAAACATCCATATTCCCAATAGTATGGAACCAGTTAATACCGGGAATAAAGAAAACATGATATTCATGGGTACGATGGTGACCCGGGGAAAGGGAAAGGCGATTGTTTATGCCACGGGGATGAAAACGGAAATGGGGAAAATCGCCGGTATGATACAAGACATTGAAGATGAACAGACACCGCTTCAAAAGAAGCTGGAACGCTTGGGCAAATATATAGTTTATACATGTATTTTTATTTGTGCCGTGGTATCCGTAACAGGCATATTAAGGGGAGAAGATTTGTTTACCATGCTGCTTGCAGGCATAAGCCTTGCAGTGGCGGCAGTTCCCGAGGGACTTCCTGCGGTTGTCACCGTATCCCTTGCCCTGGGGGTGCAAAGAATGCTTAAAAAAAATGCATTGATAAGAAAACTGCCTGCCGTTGAAACATTAGGATGCGCCAGTATCATATGCACTGACAAAACGGGGACCTTGACCGAGAATAAGATGACGGTAAGGAAAATCTATGCGGGCGAAAGCATATATGAAGTTACGGGGATAGGCTACAATATCGATGGAGATTTTCTTAAAAAAGGCAAAAAAGTGGATTTAATAAAATGCCCCGAACTTAGACTTGCCCTTCAAATAAGTGCACTATGCAACAATGCCCGTATCGGCGGAAAAGCAGATGACAAATACATAAATGGAATCAATAACAAACGCAAGAATTATTATTCATATGACCCGACGGAAGTGGCTCTTTTGGTTGCCGCCGCCAAGGGAGGCTTAACCCGTGAGATATTGGAAGAGGATTTTTCAAGGCATTTTGAAATCCCCTTTGATTCAGATAGAAAATGCATGAGCGTCATCTGCAGGAATCGAAAAAACGAAAACTTCATTTTTACAAAAGGGGCGCCTGATATTGTCATCCGGAAATGCAACAAGATACTTACAAGGAGAGGGATTATCGATTTGACCCCGGAAGCCATGGCAAATGTGCTTAAAATAAACGACAGCATGGCAATGGAAGCACTGAGAGTATTGGGTGTTTCATATAAACAATTGGGCAGGCATGAATTTGAAGGAAAAAAGCATGACCTTTATGGAATGGAAGAAGACATGGTATTCGTGGGGCTGCTGGGCATGATAGACCCGCCGAGGGAAGAAGCAAAAAAAGCTATACAAACATGTAAAATGGCAGGCATAAAACCTGTCATGATAACCGGGGATCATAAAACAACCGCCATGGCCATCGCGCGGGAACTGGATATGCTTGATGACAGCAAGAAAAATGAAAATGGCAGTGATGGCGTTGTACTTACAGGCGATGAATTGGATGATATGAGCGATAAAAGACTTATGAAAGTCGCAGGTAAGGTTTCCGTGTATGCCAGGGTATCCCCGAGACATAAACTCAGGATTGTAAAAACCTACAAAAAACTAAACCATGTTGTTGCAATGACGGGAGATGGAGTAAATGATGCCCCCGCTGTTAAAGAGGCGGATATAGGAGTATCCATGGGAATCATGGGGACCGATGTGACAAAAGAAGCCTCTTCCATGATATTAATGGATGACAACTTTGCCACTATCGTAGCAGCCATAGAAGAGGGAAGAGTCATTTACAGCAACATAAGGAAGTTTATCCGCTACTTGCTGTCATGCAACATTGGCGAAGTCCTTACCATGTTTTTGGGCATGTTGGCCGGACTGCCCGTGCCCTTGCTGCCCATACAAATACTTTGGGTCAACCTGGTTACCGACGGGCTTCCTGCCATCGCCCTAAGCCTTGAACCGCCGGAAAAAGATGTTATGATGAGAAAACCAAGAGAGAGAGGGGACAACATCTTTTCGGGAGGACTTTCAAAACTCATCGTATTCAGGGGGATTTCCCTTGGCTTATGCACCCTGGCCGTATTTGTAAGCACGCTCCATTTCACCGGGGATACCATCCGTGCAAGAACCGGGGCCTTTGTAACCCTGGTCATTACACAGCTTATACACGTCTTTGAATGCAAGTCTGAGCGAAAAAGCATATTTCACATAAACATCTTCAACAACATTTACCTTGTGCTGGCAGTCCTGTGCTCCTTCATCATGATATTATCGGTGGTATACATACCCTTTCTCCAGGAAATATTTGCCACCGTCTCCCTGGAGCCAAGGGATTGGTTTCTCATAACCGGGTTCAGCTTCCTAGGCCCCGCCGCAGCCAGCATCTTTATGACACAGGAACGCGCGACACGAGCGCGTGACACAGGGATGGGGGTAGTGTCACCCCGCACACGTGACACAGGAACGGGGGTAGTGTCACCTCACTAGACCCCGTTGCAGCCAGCATCTTAAGGCAAAAATCCCCTCTTGCAAAAACTCCCTAAAAACTATACAATGGGTAAAGAAACCTGACAACGGGTTGTGAAATTAATTTAACTTTTGTTACAAATTGTTCACAATTTGTTAAAATGTATCCTTGATAATATAATCGTCACATTTTCGAGGATGCCCTTTTTTTGCTTGGCGACTGTTTTTTGTCAAGTGTCAGGCGGCAAAGTACGATGTATACAATATTCATTGGAAGTAGGGGGGAAAAAGATGATAGAAATACAAAACCTGACGAAGTACTACGGGAATATAGTAGGTGTTAAAAATGTAAGTTTTACCGTAGAAAAAGGCGAAATACTCGGATTCCTCGGCCCTAACGGTGCAGGTAAATCCACGACAATGAATATCATTACCGGGTATTTGCCTTCAACAGAAGGGACTGTTAAAGTTTGCGGCTACGATATCCTGGAAGAACCCACGGAAGTAAAGAAAAGAATAGGTTATTTACCTGAGCATCCTCCGCTTTATCTCGACATGACGGTTATTGACTACCTGGGTTTTGTCAGCGAGTTAAAAAAGGTGGACAGAAAAACAAGAAGAAGCCAGATTAACGATATCATGGAGCTGGTGGGGATAACCCATGTCAAAAACCGGCTGATAAAAAACCTTTCGAAAGGATACAAGCAGAGAGTGGGATTAGCTCAATCACTGATTGGAAAACCGGAGGTCCTTATATTGGACGAGCCCACCATAGGACTTGACCCCAAGCAAATCATTGAAATCAGGAAACTTATAAAGGCATTGGGCAAAGAACATACCATCATTCTAAGTTCCCATATATTATCTGAAGTGAGCGCTATCTGTGAAAGGGTTGTTATAATCCACAAGGGAGAGATAGCTGCGGTTGATACTCCTGAAAACCTGTCCAAGAACTTTGGCAAGATTTCGAAAATGTCAGTTACGATAGCAGGTCCGAGAAATTCGGTACTAGGGCATATAAAAGAAGTATACGGGGTTAAATATGTTGAAGCGCAAAGCGAAAAGGAACCGGACGTGGTAACGTATATCGTTGAATCGGACAAGGATATTGATATAAGAAGGCAGCTCTTCTTTGCCATGGCTAAAGTCGGCTACCCGATTATCGAGTTGAAATCCCTTGGCATGACCTTGGAAGAGATATTCCTCCAGGTTGTAACCGAAGAAGGAAAGGAGGCAAACTAACCATGAAAGCCATATTCTGGAAAGAAGTAAAATCATATTTTTATTCGCCTGTAGCGTATGTTTTAATCGGCTTGTTCATATTAATATCCTCAATCTTGTTCTGGCCGAACCTGCTTGGCATGTACGGGGAGTTTAACGGGAATCTTGCCAGCATGAGTTATATATTGATATTCGTAGTTCCGATATTGACAATGAGGATACTGGCCGAAGATAGGAAGAACGGCTCGGAAGTTCTTCTTCTCACATCTCCTGTTAACCTGGCAGGGATTGTGCTTGGTAAATATTTTGCTGCTGTCTTTGTATTCCTGGTAATGGTCGTAATTTCCTTTATATACCCTGTAATATTATTTGCCTTTGGCGCTTCCTTGACACCACCGTTGGTGGGGGGCTATGTAGGGTTTATACTTCTCGGAGCTTCTTTCATTGCGGTGGGGGTTTTCGCATCGGCCTTGACGGAAAACCAGGTTATCGCTGCGATTGTAAGTTTCGTATCGCTTTTGATCATGTGGATTGCCGATGGCATAGGCGGAATGGTTGGAGGAATCGCGGCAAAAATCCTGTACTGGTTTTCGCTGCTTTCAAGGTACGAGGATTTTAACAACGGCATACTCAATTTGAGCGCCATTGTTTACTATCTTAGCTTTATTTCGGTATTCATATTTATAACTATAATGGTCATTGAAAGAAGACGCTGGAGTCAGGGGTGATGTAAATGGTTAATATAGAATGGACGACTAATATAAGAAAAGTTTTTAACAGGGTAATAAAAAGCAGGACATTCAAGTACGGGACAAACTCCATAATATTAATTGCCGCGGTGGTTGCGATAGCAGTGGTGTTAAACGTTTTGGTCGACCTGGCGGGGGTTAAGTGGGACTTAACGCCTAACAAGCTGTACTCCATAGGTGATACCACAAAGAAGATTTTAGAGGAATTAGATAAGGATGTTGTGATATACGGGCTGTTTGATGAGACAAGAATAAGCCCTTCGAGTGCCGACAGGGAGTTTGTCGATTTGCTTGCCCAGTATGATAAATATCCCCGTGTTGAAGTAAGGTACGTGGACCCGGACAAAAATCCCGGCATATTAAAAGAAATTGATCCTAATGATACATTGAAAGACATAAAAAAGAGCGTTTTCATAGTAAAATGCGGAAACAAGCTAAGGGCCCTTGATTATTATGATCTTTTCAGCACGCACTTTGACCAGTACACGTTTGAAACCAAAATTACTGGTTCTGCGGCGGAGTCCGGGTTTACAGGCGCAATAAAATATGTTACCGCCGACTATACACCTGTAATATATTTTACAACAGGGCATGATGAAAAGGATGCAGATGATGATTATTCTTACTTGAAAGAACAGTTGGTAAATAATAATTTTGACGTAAAAACAATTAATCTCCTTATTGAAACCACCATACCTGAAGATGCAGAAATACTCGTTGTGGCATCTCCCCAAAAGGATTTGACCACAAGTGAAAGGGATACAATCAAGGACTACTTTAAAAACGGGGGAAAGGCAATATTCATGTTTGACTACCTGGAACATAACCCCCAGTTTCCCCAGTTTGAAAATGTTTTGATGGAATTCAATGTTGGGCTTAATTATGATAAGGTCAAGGAAAACGATGAAAGCCGCCATTGGCCCCAGAATCCGTATGTTATTTTAACTGATGTATCATCAAACAAGGTAATATCCAGGAGTTACGGCGTAATCCTGCCAAATTCAAGAAGTATAAATATATTGAAAAACGTAAAAGAATACGTGGAAACAATACCTATTGCAAAAACCAGCAATGAAGCCGTAGGAGAACAAGTTGACAAGTCAAAGGGTGAGGATTTGGCAGGGCCCTTGAACATTGCGGTCGCGGTCGAGCATAAGGGGTGGTATGCACCATCCAAGATAGCTGTAATAGGAAGCAGTATTTTTGTAGAGGACTATTTATCCAGCTCACTCGGGCCATATTTTAATAATGGTTTAATATTTTTCCTCGATATAGTAGGCTGGATGTATGAGGCAAAGGATGATGTAATCATCTCTCCTAAAATCTACACAAGGCAATACCTGGATATTACGGCTGCCCAGGCACAGTACATGGGAATTGCAGTGGTAGTGGTTCTTCCCCTTATTATTCTTGGAGCGGGAGTTTTCGTATATATAAGGAGGAGGCATCTATGAAAACCAGTAAAAGGTATAGAAATACTATAATTGCTTTAATCGCACTTGTGCTGGTACTTGGCGCGTACCTTGCAGTAAGCAATATTTTGAAAAACAAATCTACGACTGAGTCCAAGAAATTTGACAAGATTATTGACCTTAGCACATTTGACATGGTGGAAATGACCATAGAAAATGAGGACGAAAAGATCGTATTTGTAAAAAACGAGGAGAATAACGAATGGAAGCTGGTTTACCCTGAAGGGATCAGGTATGATAAAAGCAAGCTGAATAGTGCTGCCATTAATTTTTCCTCGGTCTTTGTAGAAAAAGTCATCGAAGAAAATGCATCTGATCTTGGCCAGTACGGGCTTGACAAGCCCGTGGTTGTTACTGTGAAATTGAAAGACGGGACTGTAGAAACCCTTGCAATAGGAAACTTGACGATAACCGAAGGAGCGTACTACGTAAAGAAGAAAGACAGTAACACGGTCTATACTACTGATACCTACACGATAAACAAGGTAAAATTGAAGGTAGATGATATCAGGGATACGGCGCTTTTTACCGTGGAATCCGACGATATACTAAAGATTTCCATGGAAAGAGGAGGTTTACGGTTGTTTAGCGCCGAAAGGGCTGATGAAAGCAGCGATTGGACATTGACGTATCCAATTGAAGGAAATGCGAATTACAGCGCATTGTATCCCATGCTTGATTCAATAACCCAGACAATGATTATGGAGTTTGTGGAAAAGAACCCGTCGGATCTTGAAAAATACGGGCTTGTGAGACCAAGCTATGTTCTTGAATTTGAAACCAAGGAAGGAGAAAAACATAGGCTTATAATGGGAAAGGAAATCAAGGAGGATTCCAACATATATGCAATGCTTGACGGGGTGGACGAAGTTTACAAAATTTCTCTTGATGCGTATACTTTCCTGGATAAGCCCCTGAAGGAAATTGTTGAAGTGTTTGCATATATAACAAATATATGGGACGTGGAGAGAATAGTGGTTGAAATGGATGGCTACACGGTAGACTGCAAACTGGAGACTGATCCTGACAAAGATACGGATAAGGATAAGTACTATGTAAACGGCAAGGCTGCCAGTATGAAGGACGAAAATTATAATCAGCCTTTCAGGAAATATTACCAGTCCCTTATTGGCGTAACCTTGAGCGAGATAGAGCCTGATGCAGAACCCCAGGGGGAACCTGAAATTACTTTCACGTATTACAGGAAGGTTGATCCAAGGGTCATGAAAGTTGAATTTGTATCCAAGGATGACTATCACTATTATGTTATAAAGAATGGGAAATATAGCGGGATTCTCGTGGCAAAGAAAAAATTCGATGAACCCGACGGGGTAAGGGAATCTTATAAGAGATTAATGGAGCACATTGAAAAAAGTGAAACAAGCAGCGCCGGGGAAAACGATACAGGTGAGAATAATACCGGTGAATAACAGGTAAGTAATAAGAGTAATACGCAGTAATTAAAACAATGGCCTCGTCATAGTATTATAAAGAATCATACTATGACGGGGTTGTTTTTTTTGAAAGGAGAAACATCAAGCATAATCAAGGTGGTAAGTGTCTACGTTGGTGCCGTGGTTGGCGCCGGTTTTGCGTCAGGACAGGAAATAATCCATTTTTTCACACGTTACGGTAAAGAAAGTTGTTACGGTGTTATTCTTACCGGTGTGCTGTTCTCCTTGCTGGGCTGTATTATACTGGATAAAGTATACCTTGAAAGGATACGCAGTTTCGAGGAATTGGTATTTCCATTAGCCGGCTTGTTCCTGGGAAGATTGATTCAAATAGTCTCGGCTGTTTTCCTGTTGTCCGTTTATTGTGTCATGATCGCGGGCTTGGGAACAATTATATCAATATTTTTTAAACTGCCGTTGGAATACGGTGTTATTCTTGCAAGCTTTATATGCATGATAATCATGCTTGTGGGCGTGGAAGGAATTGCAAAGGTAAACGTCGTACTGGTGCCTGTTCTCGTTGTTGGGGTAATAGCAACTGGCATCTTCATCATGTCCGTCATACCCGGAAGCCCCGTTGCGAGGCGCGGCGATGCATATGCTGAAGCATTCAACGGGTTATATATCGAAACATTCAACCTTGCCGGTTACATCAAGTCGATAACAGGCAACTGGATATTTTCATCCATTTTGTATGTCAGCTACAATAACATAATTGCAATGGCTGTTTTAAGCAGCCTGCTGCCTTATCTTAAAACTCGAAGGACTGCCATTGCCGGGGGCATCCTGGGGGGATTGTTAATATGCTTTACAGCCATGATTTTGAATATTTGCTTGCTGCCTTTCCACCCGTGGAATACGGCAGGCGAATTCCCCGTGGCAACAATCCTGGAAAGATACAGCAGTTTTCTTACAAACATGTATAATGCAGTAATGCTTTCTGCCATGCTGACTTCGGCGGTTACCTCGGGTTACGGGGCCATATGCGGGATAAGCGCAAGATTCAAACTTAACCTGAAGCTTGCAACAATAGCGGTAAGCGCATTGTCGGTTCCACTGGCCTGCATTGGCTTTTCCCGGCTAATATCCTCGGTATATCCCCTGTTCGGTTACGTGGGGATGTTCATGCTGCTTTTGTTAATACTTAATTGGGTTACACGCCTATGCAGCAAATCGTCTCTTCCGAAAAAAAGACCGGGCTCATCCATATAACATTGCCCAAGTAGCTTTTGTTGGTGAGACAACTTCCTTTGGCCGTGGAAGTCATCTTACCGCTCCGTCTCGCCATCTAATTTATGATATAAATTAAACATACTTAAGAAGACATTGACATGTTTTTGTGGTAAAATAGAATCAAATTTTATGTAAGCGTATTTCGAGGTGGATTTTTAATGGTTTCCACGAAAGATAAGGAGGTAGTAGAAGGAAGGGGCAAAAAGCCAAGAATGGCGGTTTTTCTCTTGTTATTTGTTGCTATTTTGCTCCTTGCCTTTACTGCTTATGTTAGGATTAACGGCCTGGGTATCGAAATAAACAAAGATCTTGCAAAAAACGTACTTGGATTCATATATGAC
>JAAZDH010000270.1 GCA_012512865.1 Clostridiaceae bacterium
ATGGTATTAAGGAACCCTGCAATATCCATGGACCTGGCCACGAAAGAGCTTGTAAGGATGGCCGAGATGGCCCGGCAAATGATGAGCAAGGCAAGGTCTGCATTTGTTACGTCCAACATGGAAGATGCAAAAATAGTCCATGAAATCGAGGATGTTATTGATGTATTACAGACAGAAATTATCAAGTACCTGTCTACCATGCTGTCAAGGAGCACACTTACAGAAAGGCAATCCGTAAGGCTTGCAGGGCTTATGCATGTGACGAACGATATTGAGAGGATCGGCGACCATTGTAAGAATATAGCCGAGTTTGCAGAATGGAAAAGGGATGAAAACATACCTTTTTCCCAAGAAGCCTTGCAGGAGATAACGGACGCATTCGAACAGCTGAACAACATGGTGGATGACAGCATACATGCATTAAGGGACCAGGATGTTGAACTCGCAAAAAGGGTTCTCTCAGAGGAGTACGAAATGGACGACCTGGAAGATAATTTACGTGACAGGCATTTAAAAAGATTGAATTCAGGGCTTTGCAACCCGCAAGCCGGGGTTATATTCATTGAACTGATCCATAACCTTGAAAGAATCGCGGACCATTGTAACAATATTGCCGAGGCGGTTCTTGCAGATCATAAGATCAATCCCGAGGAATATGAAAACTGAGACAAGTGAGAAGTGACACCACCCCCGTCCTATGTCACAATTTTTGCCTTAATTTTTTCTTGATTAATCCGATTATATTAAAAGGAAGTTTGTTTTTGCATTTACAATGCATAAATAAAAAATACCTTTGTGGAGGGTTTTATGGACCTTGCAACATTAATCGGAATTATTATTGGAATTGTATGTATCGGCATACCAATATTTACGGGCGGAAGGCCAAGAATATTCTATGATCCTTCATCCTTGATCCTTGTTCTTGGAGGAGGCATAGCATCAACCCTCATAAGTTACAGGGTAAAAGAAATTCTTAAAATTATGAAAGTAGTAGCCAACGCTTTTTCAAACAAGGAATCCAACCTTGAAGCGACTATCAGGCTGCTGGTTGAGTTGTCACAAAAGGCAAGGCGCGAAGGACTGCTTGCCCTTGAAGCGGACCAGGAGCGTATAGAGGATGATTTTATGAAGAGGTCCCTGCAGCTGATTGTCGACGGGGTGGAACCGGAAATAATAAAAGAATCACTGGACGTGGAACTGGAAAACATGAGCCTGCGCCATGAAAAGGGACAGGGGTTGTTCAGGACTATGGGCGCCTTGTTCCCGGCATGGGGTATGATAGGAACCCTCATCGGCTTGATTAAATTGCTGGATTCACTTGACAGGCCTGAAAATATCGGGCCTGCAATGGCCCTTGCCCTTATTACAACTCTTTACGGCTGCCTGCTTGCCCATTTTATATGCAATCCCATTGCTAACAAGCTATCCATAAAGAGCAAGGAAGAAATACAGCAAAAGGAAATGATAATTGAGGGGATATTATCCATCCAGGCGGGTGAAAACCCGAGAATAATGGAGCATAAACTTAAGACATTCCTCTCAACTGAACAAAGGGCAATCTATGAAGCGAAAAACAATGAGAATGGCAGGAACAGGGAAAGGGAGGAAAGCGCAGAAAGGGAGAGTAGCCGCAGGGTTGTTACAAAATAAAAGGCAGGAGTTCATTATGGTTTGGGTTTTATTACGGGATTACAGGCAGGGGGAAGGAATTTATGGCATCAAAACGGAGAAGACGGTCTAATAACGGGGATTCAGGGGATGCGATAGACTGGATGTTTACATATAGCGACATGGTAACACTGTTATTAACCTTTTTTGTTATGCTGTTTTCCATGGCAACCATAGATAAGGCCAAATTTAACCAGCTGGCAGAATCGATGAAGCAGGCCTTCTTTGACATAGGGATAGGGGGAGAACTGTTTGAGCGCAACAGGGGAAAGGATTTTATGGAAATATATGATGAAAAAAATAGCGTTGATGCCCTTGTCTCAATTGTTAACAACAATCCCGTGATGGGAGAAACCGACAATGTGAGCGAAAGCACAACAGCTGGAGAAGGCAGGGAATACAGGATTGAAGATATGAGAGAGGACATAGAACGGGCGATAGTGGACATGGGCTTGGATGATTATGTGAGCATTATAGAAAAAGAAAATTATTATATATTAAGGTTTAATTCCGTTATCTTGTTTGACTTAAGCAGCGCCGATATAAGGGAATCCGCCAAGGAAGTCCTGAAAAAAGTGGGAGATATATTAAGCAAGATTGATAACGAGATAATCATACAGGGGCATACCGACAACCTTCCCATCAATACTCCTCAATTCCCGTCAAACTGGGAATTGTCAACAAGAAGGGCTACGAATGTAGTCCATTTCTTCGTGGATAATTGCGGCATCGATCCTTCAAGAATCACCGCAACCGGCAACGCAGAGTTCAAACCGGTAAAACCAAACGATACCCCGGAAAATAGGCAGGAAAACAGGAGAATCGATATTGTTGTAAGCAAGCTGGAATAAGTTTTCGGGGATACAAGTCTCCACGGGATGCGAGTTTCCGGGAAATAGCGTTGGCTTTTTGTCTTAAGGGAATTTTCCTCTTGACACGAACATAAGTTTGCGAAATAATGTATATGGACAGCGTATGTTTGTGCCTTTCACACGCTGTATCCATGCGTTGTGCTGCATTCACGATGCACAGGGAAGGGGAGGAACCAATGGAGGAAATCAAGCGGGAAAGCACGTATGGAAATGAAAGCATTTCTGCGTTGAAAGGGCCTGACAGGGTCAGGCTCCGTCCTGGCGTCATATTCGGGTCCGATGGGCTTGAAGGGTGTCAACAGGCCTTCTTCGAGATACTTTCCAATTCTATTGATGAAGCAAGGGAAGGATTCGGCGATGTAATTGAAGTTGCACGGTACAGGGATAAGTCCATCATGGTAAAGGACTACGGAAGGGGAATACCCCTGGATTACAACCCGAAGGAACAGAGATACAACTGGGAATTGGTATATTGCGAACTTTACGCGGGAGGAAAATATAAAAACTACCTGCTGGGAAGCAGTTACGAATTCAGCCTGGGACTGAACGGGCTCGGCGCATGTGCAACCCAGTACAGCGCTGAATACATGGATGTTACGGTGTACAGGGATGGATACAGGTATGACCTCCATTTTGAAAAGGGACACAATATAGGCGGGCTGATAAAACAAAGGTGCAAATATGAGCATACGGGCACGATTCAAAAATGGAAACCCGATATTGAGGTGTTTACCGATATTGACATACCCCTAGAGTATTTCCAGGAAATCCTCAAGAAGCAGGCCGTTGTAAATTCGGGAATCAGGTTTAAGCTTTACGATGAAGAATCCGGGCAGGAGTTCGAGTATTATTACGAGGGCGGTATTATTGATTATGTAAAGGAAATCGATGGCGGGAAAGGCTTTACGGAAGTGCAATTTTTCGAGACAACGGCAAAAGGAAGGGACAGGGAGGATAAGCCCGAATACAAGGTGAAAATGCAGGTGGCTTTTTGTTTTAACAACGAGGTCAACCTTATTGAATATTACCACAATTCCAGTTTCCTGGAACACGGGGGCTCACCGGATAAGGCGGTAAGGGCGGCTTTCATGCATGAAATCGACAAGTGCATCAGGGCAAGAAACAAGTACAACAAGGATGAAAGCAAAATCACCTTTGCCGATATACAGGACAGTTTAATACTTGTAACAAACTCTTTTTCCACCATAACCAGTTATGAAAACCAGACCAAGAAGTCCATAACGAATAAATTTATCCAGGATGCAATGACGGATTTTTTAAAGCAGCAGCTAGAGGTATATTTTATTGAGAATAAAATTGAAAGCGATAAAATCATAGAGCAGGTCCTTCTTAACAAGAGGAGCAGGGAAACCGCGGAGAAAGCAAGGCTTAATATAAGAAAGAAGCTTGGCGGGAATATTGACATTTCAAACAGGGTAAAAAAGTTTGTTGATTGCCGGACAAAAGACATCAGTAAGAGGGAGCTTTACATAGTTGAAGGCGATTCGGCCCTTGGCTCATGCAAACTGGGAAGGAATGCCGAATTCCAGGCAATCATGCCTGTCAGGGGAAAAATCTTAAACTGCTTGAAAAGCGATTATGACTCCATTTTTAAAAATGAAATAATCGTAGACCTTTTGAAGGTCTTAGGCTGCGGCGTTGAGATAAAATCAAAGCATAACAAGGATTTAAACACCTTTGACCTTGACAATTTAAGGTGGAACAAGATTATTATATGTACTGATGCCGACGTGGACGGCTTCCAGATAAGGACCCTGATACTGGCAATGCTGTACAGGCTTGTACCCACGCTTATAGCGAAGGAAAAGGTCTATATAGCGGAAACACCGCTTTTTGAAATAACGGCCGGCAACAAGACGTATTTTGCCTATAATGAAAAAGAAAAAAATGAGATATTGAGAAAAATAAAAGGGAAGTACACGATACAGCGGTCAAAGGGACTTGGGGAAAACGACCCTGAAATGATGTGGAAGACCGCGATGAACCCTGAAACAAGAAGGCTCATAAAGGTTATGCCCGAGGATGAGAAAAGAACCCAGGAAGTTTTCGAGCTTTTGCTGGGGGATAATCTCCAGGGCAGGAAGAGCTTTATTGAGAGCGAAGGGTGTAGGTATATGGACATGATAGACGTTAGCTAACCCCGAAAAGCGTTATAAGCGTCGCATTGCGGTGTCAGGCTGCGGGCACAAAAGTCCTCACATGCGTGACATAGGGACGGGATTAATGTCACCTCCCAGGAAAGCCACATTTGAATTTTGCCAGGACAAAGAACTTGCAGCCTCTCGTATCATAATGAAGTCAATGTATGATCTCCCTGCAGGCCGCTTTGATAACCGGGACTTTCCGGGCAGACTCCTGGGAAACTGCCCGGAAAAGCGGGCCAAGGCAGGGGAGCGGGCGTAAGGTCATTTTCTTAATTAGGGGTACGGCGAGGGCTGTACCGGGTGATGGCGTGATATACGACAAAAACGAGATGGAGGATGGAGCAACAAGAATGAACAGCGATTCAAATTATATCGAGCAGTATATTACAAGCACACTTGAAAAAAACTACATGCCTTATGCGATGAGTGTCATAATTTCGAGGGCCATCCCAGAAATAGACGGGTTCAAGCCTTCCCACAGGAAGCTCCTTTATACCATGTACACGATGGGCCTTCTTACCGGGGCAAGGACCAAGTCGGCCAACGTGGTGGGCCAAACGATGAAATTGAATCCCCACGGGGACATGGCCATTTATGAGACGCTTGTAAGGCTGACGAAAGGTTACGGGGCCCTTTTACACCCCTTCGTCGATTCAAAGGGCAATTTCGGCAAGCAGTATTCCAGGGACATGAAATATGCCGCTCCCCGTTATACCGAGGTAAAGCTGGATGTTATAAGCAGGGAGATATTCAGTGAACTGGATAAGGATGCCGTTGATTTTACGGACAATTACGACGGCACCCTCAAGGAGCCGGTGCTCCTTCCTACAACCTTCCCAAATATCCTTGCAAACCCAAACCAGGGCATAGCGGTGGGTATGGCGAGCAATATCTGCAGTTTTAACCTCAGGGAGCTTTGCGAAGCCACAATCCAGTTTATAAAGGATGAAAACGCGGATATTGCAAAGTATATCAAGGCGCCCGATTTTTCCACCGGGGGCTGCCTGATTTATAATGAGAAGGAAATGAGGGAAATATATGATACGGGAAGGGGAAGTTTCAAGGTAAGGGCAAGGTACAGGCATGACAAAAAAAACAGCTGCATAGAGATATACGAGATTCCGTACACGACAACGACGGAAGCGGTAATGGATTCGATCATACAGCTTGTAAAAGCAGGCAGGATAAAGGACATAACAGACATAAGGGATGAAACGGACCTTGACGGGTTGAAAATAACCATTGACATCAGGAGAAGCACGGATCCTGATGAACTAATGAACAAGCTGTACAAGATTACACCCCTTGAAGATACCTTTTCCTGCAACTTCAACGTCCTCATCGGCGGGGTGCCGAAGGTGATGGGGATAAAGGAAATTCTGAAGGAATGGATATCTTTCAGGGTTGGCTGCATAAAAAGGGTCACGATGTTTGATATCGGGAAAAAATCCGAAAAACTTCACCTTCTCCTGGGATTGCAAAAAATCCTGCTGGACATTGACAAGGCTATAAGGATAATACGGAACACGGAACAGGACAAAGAAGTCATCCCCAACCTCATGAAGGCCTTTGGAATCGACGAGGTGCAGGCGGAATTCGTTGCCGAAATAAAGCTAAGGAACTTGAACAAGGAATACATTTTAAACCGGGTGGGCGAGGTTAAGACTCTGCAGGAGGAAATCGAGGAATTAAAAAGCATTTATAACAGCGAGAAAAAAATAAAAGGGATAATCATCAGGCAATTGAGCGAAGTCGCCAAGAAATACGGCCAGCCCAGGAAAACGGAGATTATTCACGGGGAATTGGTGGAAGTAGCAACGGAAGAGCATTTTATAGAGGATTACAATGTAAAGATTATTTTAACCGCCCAGAACTATATTAAAAAAATACCCCTGGTTTCGTTGAGAACGAGCCCGGAACAGAAGCTTAAGGAAGATGACCGCATAATCCAGGAGATTGATGCCCGCAACAAGGACGATTTGTTGCTTTTCTCGGACAAGCAAAACGTATATAAAATGAAGGTTCATGAACTTGAAGACCACAAGGCCAGCATGCTTGGCGAATACCTGGCAAATAAACTGGAGATGGACGAGGGCGAGAATATAATATACGTGGTTGCAACAGGTGATTACAAGGGTTGCATGCTGTTCCTGTTTGAAAACGGCAAGGCTGCAAAAATTGATATGGGAAGCTATGCAACGAAAACAAACCGCAGGAAGCTTCTAAATGCCTATTCCGGCCTGTCCCGCCCCGTGCGCATTATGTACATTGAAAACGACGTGGATTTAGTTGCGTACAGCAGCATAGGAAAAGCCCTTGTTTTCAATACTGCTTCAATTAGCCCCAAGACTACAAGAGACTCGCAGGGAGTGCAGATTCTCAAGGAAAAAAAAGGCAGCATAATGGCAGAAGTAAAAACGCTCGAGGAAGCAGAATTGAGCGACCCGGACTACTACAGGACAAAAACAATACCGGCGGTGGGATGCTACCTCAAGAAAGAGGACAAAATGAAAAAGCAGGTAACGATGGTGTAGTAAAAAATAGAAAGACCAGCTAATTAAAGTCAAGAGTTTATAATAAAAATTTTGAGAAATTTTTTTAGGCTCCTGACGTTAATGAAACGCATGACA
>JAAZDH010000271.1 GCA_012512865.1 Clostridiaceae bacterium
CACAAATTCCTGCTATAATATCTTCCATGAGAGACCTCCTTCTTTTGTGAAATGGTTTTTTTCATTAACTCTTATTTTACCAAAAAGGATGGTCTCTCGCTTTTTTTATCCTACAAAAATTTTACGCTATGTAGCGCATTTTTCAAAAAACATCAATAAGGCTTATTGGTGCCCATGTTAAAAAAGCCCGGTATGCGTATAATACAGGAAAAATATGTTTATACTTATAATGTAAAAATCATATACTATATACTACATTGTAATTTTTTTAAAGGAGTATTCCGTATGCACCCAAATGCAACTAAAAAAGAAATATTACTTTATGATAGGGCTAAGAAACGCCTGGTTAAAATATTAAAAAAAGCGGAAAAAGCGATATCCTACTTTAAGAGTAATAAAAATTTGAGAAATATAGGGCCTTATACTGTAACAGAAGAAGATGACATGTTAATTGAAAACATCCGCAGCGCCAGGAATGAATGGCTGAATGCCAACTCCAACCTGCAGCATGTTTGTGAGAATGAAATTATTGATTACTATACCTACCTGCTAAAAGCCGCCCAGGTAAAGTACGAGTACTTTCTTAAAAAAGCAAAAGAAAAAGGTGTCAAGCTAAAGTTGGGTATACAAAGCGCTGATTCAGAGAATGCCCAATTTGGGAAATAAAAAACCTGTAAAATACTCAAACAGGAAATACCAGGGCCGATTGGACTGCAAACAAGGCTAACGACTTCAAATTTTATGTAATTGTAATAATTTTTTGTCCAAGCCAATATATTTATAATAAGACTGAATAAGGTTATCCAATTAGTGATTAGTAAGACTGTCCAAGCGGTGGAGAAATTTTATGGCGCTCTTGAGATTAATAGTAACAACCATGTATAAAATTATTGTGGGCGGCACGGTAATTTTCTTGTTTAATATTGTCATAGGCAGTATTTTTGAATTCCGGCTGGCCTTAAATGTTATTTCCGCTTTATTCGTTGGTTTCCTGGGATTGCCCGGGCTTCTTCTTTTTGTTTACCTTAAGATTTTTTACTAGGATTGTTTAACTCTAACTTCCATTTTGAAACTGGCCTTGGCATTGAATTAATAAAGTTATATTTAGCCTTAATATCAAATTTAAAATGTATTCATGTTTTCGATAAACTATTTTTACAAGTAAAATACGTTTAAAAACGACATAAATTACATTTATTCCCATGGGGCAAATTTTCTGTTCTCGTGTATACAAAAAACATGATTGTTCCTGTGAACCCATGTATATTATTAGGTTTGTACAATTATTCTTGACAACAAATTCACAAAGAAGTATACTTAGTTTGGGCATTATATTTATATTAATGTAGATAATGTAGTTTATGTAGGGAAGTATGTTAGTGCCATTTTATTATTTTATCATTTAAGTTTTATTTTTTTTATATAAGGGGGGTAAATAGATGGGTAGAATTGTTGAAATCAGGTGGCATGGCCGCGGCGGGCAAGGCGCAAAGACAGCTTCCTTGCTTTTAGCGGATGCCGCATTTGACACGGGGAAATATATCCAAGGCTTTCCGGAATATGGCCCGGAAAGAATGGGCGCACCGTTGACTGCATACAATCGCATTAGTGATGATAAGATTACTATTCACAGTAATATTTATGAGCCTGACTATGTTGTTGTTATCGATGAGACCCTGTTGGAAGCTGTTGATGTTACTGTGGGGCTTAAGGAGGATGGTGCAATAATAATCAACACGACAAAATCCCCAGACGAGGTAAGGCCGCTGTTAAAAGGCTACAAGGGGAAGGTTTGCACCATTGATGCAAGGACCATATCAATGGAAACCCTGGGCAGGTATTTCCCAAATACACCAATGCTTGGAGCTGTTGTAAAGGTCAGCAAGGTAATGGACGAGGAAACGTTCCTTAACAGTATGATAGGCTCATTTAAGCATAAATTTGCCAGCAAACCCGAGGTTATTGAAGGAAACATGAAGGCAATCGAGAGGGCCATGCAGGAGGTGAAAGGGTTATGAGTAAAAGGGAAGAGAAAATTTATTCGCCCGATGTAGGCTGGAAGGATATAACTCATGGAGGAACCATAACAACCGCAGGAAATGCAGAGCTTTTTTTGACCGGTGACTGGCGTTCCATGAAGCCGGTATGGCTTAAAGATAAATGCAAGCAGTGCCTTATGTGCTACTATGTATGCCCTGATACGGCAATATTAATTGATGAAAACGGAAAGAGGATTGATTTCAATTACAACCACTGCAAGGGCTGCGGCATTTGTTACAAAGTATGTCCATTTAAGGCTATAGACTTTGTCAATGAAATTTGAGGAGGGAGGTCAGGGTTATGGCTATAAGAGAAAGATTAAGCGGAAATGAAGCTGTTGCGTATGCCATGAAGCAGATAAACCCGGATGTAGTGGCAGCATTTCCAATAACACCATCAACGGAAATACCCCAGTATTTTTCAGCTTACGTGGCAAACGGAGAAGTGAATACCGAATTTATCCCCGTAGAATCGGAGCATAGTGCCATGTCGGCATGCATTGGCGCTCAAGCTGCGGGAGGAAGGGCCATGACGGCTACTTCGGCAAACGGGTTGGCCTTGATGTGGGAGATGCTGTATATTGCATCGGGTGCAAGACTGCCGATAGTGATGGCGTGTGTAAACAGGGCCCTTTCGGGACCGATTAATATACACAATGACCATAGTGATTCAATGGGGGCAAGGGATTCCGGATGGATCCAGCTTTATTCTGAAAGCAGCCAGGAAGCCTATGACAATATGCTTATGGCCCATAGAATCGCGGAGCACCCGGATGTGCTTTTGCCCGTGATGGTTTGCCAGGATGGGTTTATCACATCCCATGCAATAGAGAATATTGAGCTGCTTGAGGATGAAAAGGTAAAGGAATTCGTGGGTGAGTACAAGCCTGCCCATTACCTTTTGAACAAGGAAAATCCAATAGCCATTGGTCCGCTGGATCATTTTACGCACTATTTCGAGCATAAAAGGCAGCAGGCCGAAGCTATGAGAAACGCAAAAAAGGTTATTCTTGAGGTGGCAGACGAATTTTACAAGTTGACCGGAAGAAAATACGGCTATTTTGAAGAATATAAAACGGATGACGCGGAAGTTTGCATTGTCGTCCTGAATTCTACCGCTGGCACTGCGAAATTCGTTGTTGATAAAATGAGGGAAGAGGGCAAAAAGGTTGGATTGGTTAAACCCCGCGTTTTCAGGCCTTTCCCTGCACCTGAAATTGCTGGTGCATTGGCCCGGTTCAAGGCTGTTGCCGTGATGGACAAGGCGGACAGCTTCAACGCTGCAGGAGGACCTTTATTTACCGAAATAACCAGTGCAGTACTGGCACATGGAGCAACCGGGCCTAAGTTTATCAATTACATTTACGGCCTGGGCGGAAGAGACGTAAAAGCGGACGACATCGAATTTATATACAACAAGCTCCTTGAGATAGCGGCTCCAGGAAAAGTGGATTCGATTTATAACTATATTGGCGTGAGAGAATAGGAGGTGTGAGAGACATGGCATATAATTTTAAGGAAGTGGCAAGAAAACCTGAAAGATTTACAGGTGGACATAGAATGTGCGCAGGCTGCGGAGCCCCCGTGGTAATCCGGCAGATACTGAGGGCGCTGAAGCCCGAGGACCACGCGGTAATCAGCGCTGCTACGGGTTGCCTTGAGGTTTCCACGTTCCTTTACCCCTACTCTGCATGGAAGGACTCTTTTATACATTCGGCTTTCGAGAACGCGGCAGCAACAATATCGGGAGCGGAAGCAGCCTATAACGGGATGAGGAGAAGGGGAAAGCTTGACCAGGAAGGTGAAACCAAGTTTATTGCCTTCGGCGGTGACGGGGGAACTTACGATATAGGTATACAAGCGCTTTCAGGCGCAATGGAAAGAGGACATGACATGGTTTACGTGTGCTACGACAACGGGGCATACATGAATACAGGTATCCAAAGGTCATCGGCAACGCCCATGTTTGCGGACACTACAACATCACCCGTTGGCAGGGAATCCCAGGGTAAAAACCAGCGGAAAAAGGATTTGACTGAAATAATGGTAAACCACCATATACCGTACGTTGCGCAAACAGCTGCCATAGGCAACTTGAAAGACTTGTATGAAAAGGCAGAAAAGGCCATTTACACGAAAGGGCCTGCTTTTTTGAACGTGCTGGCCCCGTGCCCAAGGGGATGGCGTTACGAGGCATCGGATTTAATGCAGATAAACAAGCTTGCGGTTGATACGTGTTTCTGGCCGTTGTACGAGGTTGTCGAGGGCAAGTATACCGTGAATTACAAGCCGAAAAACAAGCTGCCAGTTGTAGAATTCCTTAAAGCCCAGGGCAGGTTCAGGCACCTGTTTAAGAAAGGAAACGAAGAACTTCTTGATATGATACAAAAAGAAGTGGATAGAAGATGGGAAAGGCTGCTCAGCCTTGAGGCAAGCAACTAGGCTGGTGAAGCAAAGTAAATTATGAAAGATGAAGTAAAGCAAATTATAAGAGATGAAGCAAGGCAAATCATGGGATAAATTTTAAAGGATGGTTTCGCAGGGCAAGACGCAAACAGCCTGCTTGAAAGACACGAGCTGGAATTTCAAGCAGGCTGTTTTATTTTCTTTTATTATTCCCCTGGAATATCATTTATTCTCCTGGAATACCGGCCGGGAAATTTGTTAAAAATATAAAAGGTAAAAAGGGCAATAAAAAGGCAATAATAAATAAAAAAAGGAAAAAGGGCAGTTGAAAAATTGAAAATTATAAAAAATGGGTATAAATGAAGCCAGGCATGAAAAGGATCATGAGAATCATAATAATGATAAAAAGCATACAAAGCATAAGGGAATATACATACTGTTGTATATATTTATCTCGATTTCAGCTATTATAAAACTAATCCTTATATTTACGCAAGGAAACAACCTGGCACTTTTCAGCGATGACTTGAACTACGTGAAAAGCGCCGTTGCACTTGTAAAGAAAGGAATATTTGTTTTCCATGAATATAACGAGCCAACCGTATTCATTACTCCCGTATATCCGTTATTTCTTGCCGGGATATTCAAGGTATTCGGTTACGGGTTTACCGGTTTCCAGGCAGCCAGGGTAATACAGGCTGTTTTAAGTTCAGTTACCATTATCCTGGTTTTTTTAACTGCAAAATGCCTGTTTGGTGAAAAATCAGCACTGGTTTCGGCATTCCTGGTATCTTTCTATTTCCCGAATATTGTTACAGCCGGGTATTTTTTAACCGAAACGTTGTTTTCAACCCTTTTGGCCCTTCTTGTATACCTGTCCCTAAAGTTTTCTTCAGCCGAACCCCTAAAGGAGATTAATTTTGGATTGCTGGGCATAATATGGGCAATAGCTGCATTATGCCGTCCAACCATTGCCCTTTACCCGGCAGTTTTATTCTTATGGTTGCTTGCAAGTAAAAAGATTAGTTTCAAAAAAACGGAAAATATAAAGAAAGCAGTTAAGCTGGTAGCCTCGATGGCAATTTCATTTATAATCGTAATGTCGCCATGGTGGCTCAGAAACTACAGGGAATATAACGAGTTCATACCCCTTGCTGCCTCCAGTGGAAATCCCATGCTGCAAGGTACATATATAAATTACCTTCAAACGCCTGAAAATATCGTATATTACAAGCTTGGGGAGAATGCCTTTGAAACGAACAAGACAGAGGTTGAAGTAGCAAAAAAAAGGATGAGGGATGGATTTAGACAAAATTTTTTAGAATACTTAAAATGGTATACCGTGGGCAAAACAAAACTCTTCTGGGGGACGGTTTTTTATTGGAGGGAGTTTATGGGTATACGCACATACATGGTAATACCAATGCACTATCTTATATTGCTTGGATTTGCAGGTATACCCATGGCAGCACGGATGGAGATTTTGAAGCGCAGGTCAAGGCGATCAGCGCGGGCAGGACAGGAAACGGTTGCCAGGCACATGTTGATACCCGGGATTTTGCTTTATTTTAATGCAGTGCACTGTTACTACATGGCATTTGACAGGTATGCCTTTCCCCTGCTTCCATTATTATGTGTATATACCGGCTTTTTTATCTGCGAAGTGTTTAAAATTGCACGCCGCGTGACACAGGGACGGGGGTAATGTCACGTGAATGAAATTGACGGGTATTCCTTGTTTCATATTCTATGCACGGATTAAGGTGCATATATTTGTTACTAGGTAATTGTTACATGGAATGGTGCAGGGAGCTGCGCATATTCCCTGGCTTGTGAAACCGGGATTTATACAAGGAAGCCGGCTTTAATGGAATGAACCATGCATGGCCCGTGTGCGGAGCGTATGTAAATTATATACGCATATGTATATATGCGTATGATCGTGAGCAAAATATGCTGACCAACATATGGAGGGCAACGTATGATCCATGTATAACGGGGCTAATGCGTGCATAGTTTTATGGAGGATATGTATATGCATGGATTGGAAAAAAGTATTACCGCACAGTACAAGATAGATATAAAAAACATTGTACCAGGCAGGGAAGGGTTTATAATAACAACTTCGCAGGGCAAATACCTGCTTAAGGAATCTAATCTTCACCCTGGCAGGATAAGATTTGTTCATGGCGCAAAGGAGCACTTGTACAATAACGGCTTTAAAAACCTGGACCGTTACCTTTGTACTGTCAAGGGCGAACCATATATCGTGTTCGATGAAAAATATCATACTTTATCCCGGTTGGCGGAAGGAAGGGTATGCAATTTTGGAAGCAGGGATGATGTCAGGAGTGCAGCCTGCTTGCTTGCACAATTGCATGCGGCTTCAAAGGGTTATGTACCTCCCGGTAACAGTCTTGCAAGGGATGAACTGGGGAAACTTCCCGGTGTATTCCACAGGAGATTAAGAGAAATAAAAAGAATGGAAAGAATGGCATCAAGGAGAAAAAGCCAGTTTGATCACATGTACCTGAAATATGCCGGTTATTTTTATGATATGGGAAAGGAGGCACTGGATTATATTTTGAGCCCCCTTTACAACAAGCTTGTGGATGAAACAAGGAAAGAAGGCGCATTTTGTCATCATGATTTTACCTACAGCAATATATATTTTACCGAAAATGGACCCATGGTTGTTAATTTTGATTATTGCTGTTTTGACCTCAAGGTTTATGATATATCGAATTTCATAAGGAGAAGGATGAGAAAATGTAATTGGGATATAAGTGAAGCAAAGGCTATCACTACCGTATACAGGAGTATGGAATCACTTTCCCCTGAGGATTTTTACGTGATGAAAATAATCCTCCAGTTTCCGCAAAAGTTCTGGAGGGTGGCTAACAGGTATTACAACTCCAGGCGATCCTGGGCGGAAAGGGTGCTGACAAGGAAACTGGAGGAGGTAATCGAGGAGATTGAGCCGCATAAAAGATTTCTAGAGAATTATGAACTTATAATATAATTTTTTAATATAATTTTATATGCTTTTTTATAAAATCAACATGATTATTCCCTGTTAATTTAAATTCAAATCAAATGATTAGTTTTATTAAATTAACATGCTTTTACAAGTTGTTAACATAATTACACTGCTTTCACATATTCCCGCGTATTCACGATATGCATATATACACGCACATATTCGTGCACCTGTTCGCGCACCTATTCATACATATATTCATCCATACCATGCATACACTCGTATATTCACATTCGCGGCCCATTCACAGAATTACCCGTCATGCATATATATGATTATATAAACTTAGTTTTATTAAGTTATATCAACTTAAACAATAAGTAGGGTGGGGAAAATGGCAAATTTGAAAATAGGCGATATTGTTGCAAGAAAATCTTACGGGTATGATATTTTTTTCAAGGTGGTAGACATAAAAAATGACGGCAAGGAAAACATTATCACTCTTAAAGGTATAACATACAGGATACAGGCAGATGCGCCCGAATCGGACTTGATAGTGCAGCCGGATGCAAAAGTCAGGGAATATACCGAAAAGGTCAACAGGTACGCGGAAAAAAAGCTCAGGAGTGCAAAACTATATGCTCCAAGGCAGGCTTGGCCAAAAAAAGGATTTTATAGAGATACTGCAAATGAGCCCACGGGAGGTTTCAAGAAAACGGGAAAGGTACTGCATATCGACGGAGATGAGGATTACCTTGAAACTTGCATGAGAGAATATAAAAAGCGTAATATTGATGCATATGGAAAGCATATAGCCGAAAAAGAACAACCCCATTATATTTACAGGCTTCTGCAGGAATACAAGCCGGATATCCTGGTTTTGACGGGACATGACGGTGTTTCGAAAAAAGAAACCAATTACTCCAATGTTAATAGCTATATAAATTCGAAGTACTTCATAGAGGCGGTGAAAGAAGCCAGGAAATACAACCCGGACATGGATGGGCTGGTTATTTTTGCCGGGGCCTGCCAATCAATGTATGACGGCTTGATAAAAGCAGGCGCCAATTTTGCCAGTGCCCCGTACAGGGTGCTTATACATGCCCTTGATCCGGTCCTGGTAAGCGAAAAGCTTGCATTTGCATCGATAGACAAGACAATAACCCCGATGGATGTTATAAACAATACAATTACCGGTTCAAAAGGGATAGGGGGGCTTCAAACCCGTGGAAAATCAAGAAATGGGTATCCTAAAGAGCCGTATGGCAGCTAAGAAGCCGTATAGCAGCCGGAAAGGGATTTACAGGCATTTATGCACGCTATTTTAGCTGTTTTTTTGAATACTATTTTTTGTGAAAATTGAAAAGTTTCTATAAGAAAAACGCGTCCTAAAGCCCGGTAAAATTTAGGGAGTTAAAGCAAGCTGCTTTTTTAAATTATTTACCAAGAAGAAAAGGTGAAAATGCCGAGAATGCAGCATATATCCACATTATGTTGTGCATCTTTGCGCATGCATTTTTTTATGCATTTTTAGGATGACGTAAAAAAGAGATTCCTAAACAAGCCGATGGGGATTGCTTGCATGCCTGGAGGAGGCAAGAGGATTTAAAAGAAGGAAATAAAATATTAATAGTAACCGAAATTTATATGAAGAGTAAAACTTAAGTAACCACCAAGAATAAGGTAATATTTATCTTCAATTACAACCATTATTTGATCTCTTCTTTTACCTGCAGGGCATTATTTACCGCCACTTTCTTTAATTTTGATAGGAGAAACACTTTCTACCTTATCATTGGTGGGCATTCCAGGGTTAGTTTTACTAAGTCCCCATGGGCGGGTATAATCCAAAAAGAGCATCTATTATAATTTTCCTGGTGTGATTTTAATTTGGATGCCTGAATAGAGTCATATTGCTTATAGCAACTTTTCAGGTTGTAATGTAAATTTATGATTAACAAAAAGCTTTATAATTATTATAATATAAGTAAATATAAGTAATAATATTACAGAATAGTTATTTACATTAAAAAATAGATAATTTTTGTATTAATACCAAACAGAAAATACTATAGCAAGGATGCACTATGATTAAATTCTTATTAACATGTATACATGTTGCTATCTGCTTGTACATGATAGAAGGGGGAAATCAGTCATGGTCAGGAAATACCAAAGAAAAGCAATAAACATTTTTTTGCTTGCAGCCATGTTGTTGGCAGCATTGACCAGCAGTTGCTCAGGCGACGATAAAGATTCTATAAAAGTTGACTATGCAGCCCTTGAAAATATAAGGATAATTTCTGAAGGTTACTATGTTTTCCCACCGCCCGTAACATATGACATGCTTGATATTGAGGTTGACAGTTCAGGGTTGCTGTATATAGCCGATAAAGACAAGGTACTAAGAATAAATCCTGAAAAACAACAGTATGAAGAGTTCATAATAGGACTTGGTTATTGCAGAAAAATTTTGGTAGTCCAGGATAAATTTTTTATTTTGGATCAAGGTAATGAAAAAAGCATACTTAAGATATATAATTTAAAAGGCTCTATACTGAATGAGATCGAACTCGAATATAATGTAGTAAAGATGCAGCCCATTGACAGCAAAGGAGAGACAATAGCACTTCTTATTATTGACGAAAACCAGAATAAAAAAATAACCTTGCTGGAAACTGAAAGCAGGGAAATAACAAGCCTTGATTTTACCAACATAATAAGCTTTTGCACTTACCAAAAAAATAAACTATGCATTGTAACAAGAGGAGGTCCCTATACGCTCGAAATATATG
>JAAZDH010000272.1 GCA_012512865.1 Clostridiaceae bacterium
GCCTAATTCGGCCTCCCGTGAACTGAATATACTGAATATAGGGAAGGAATTCCAGGACTACATGATGCATTTTATTTTACGCATTATAAACAAGCATGGCCTTACCGTGCAGTTTCATACCGGCATACAGGAAGGCAACGGAAATATGTTGGGCAACAGCAATCCCTTGCAGTTAAACAACCTGTTCCTTACATATAATAATATTAAGTTTGACCTCTTCCATATCAGCTATCCTTATTACAGGGAAGCAATTGCCTTGTGTAAGATGTTCCCAAATGTATACCTTGATATGTGCTGGGCACATATCATATCTCCCCGCAGCTCCATGGATTTTTTAAGTGAATCCATAGATGCAGTGGCTATAAACAAGGTGAGCGCCTTCGGTGGAGATTATTGCATGGTGGACCTTGTTTGCGGGCACCAGTTGATGGCAAGGCAGAATGTGAGCAGGGTGCTGGCTGAAAAAGTAAGCCATGGCATTTTCAGTATTGATCAAGCTTGCAAGATAGCAAAGATGATGTTCTTTGACAACCCGGTGGAAATTTTCAATCTAAAAGGGGAGTAACCTAGATTCTTTAAACTGGCTCTATCACCCAGGGAAACATTATTGACAGGAATACTGGCTGACATTATAATTGTATATATACAATTACAGCGGGTAATATTTTCGTTTGAAGAAAAAAATGTATTTTAAATGTATTTTAGACAATACGGGGGGAGATTATGTCAAGGTATAAAGAAATAAAAAACAACCTGCTGCAATATATATTACAGTTGCCTGAAAATGAGAAATTGCCTCCTGTAAGGGAATTAATGAAAAAATTTAATACAAGCCAGGTTACACTTGACAAGGCATTTTTTGAGTTAAAAAACGAGGGTATTATAACAACCCATGTGGGCCGCGGCACTTTTGTCAGCAAACAGGGAGTTTACCCGAAAAGCTTTTATTACAGGACTATTGGAATGATAATATCCGACCCCAAGGTGTTATATGAATCCATTATTATAAACGGTGCTGTAAAGAAATTGCACGACGAGGGCTATTGCATTACGATATTCCCAACAAGTATATATAATTATGGTAATTATGAGTTTATCAAAAAAGCAGCAGGAAGTAGAAGCATATGCGGCTGGATTATAATACCCAACTACAATACAATGTATGATTCAGAGTTCCATAAATTAGTTAATGAATATATTTCAAAACACTCACCCTTTGTGAGCATCGACCATCTATTAACTGCGAATTCATCAATGACTATATATGTTGATTATTATCTTTCGGGGAAACAGCTTGGTAATATATTCTTGCGGGAGAATATCAAAAGAATTGGATTTATATGGAACCCTAACAGCAACCCCTGCCAGCAAAGGTTGAATGGAATAATAGAAGCAGGCAGGGAAAATCCTTTTGATATATGGTTTATACAATACAAGAGTAACTTGGACAATTACGGGGTAAGCTACATCGAACCGGAGGAAGTCTACAGGGCATATGAAAGCGGCGTTAACACATTTGTCATATCCAACCCCCTGTTGATAAGCTCTTTTTTAAAGTTGTACTATGAAGGAATAAACACCGGCAGGCTATCGGAAAAACACGTTAAAGTTGCAGCTTATATTGAACCGGGCCAGCAGGTAATAATACCAGGCAATTTTATTAAAATTAAAAAACCATCCGTGGAAATTGGAGAATATGCGGCTGAATCAATAATAAAACTCGTAAAAAAAGAAGATATTATACTTCCGAAGTATTTCAAATGCACAATCGAAGTGCCTGAAAACTGGGCTACCATGGGTTGAACGGAATTGAAAAAAGAATTTAAACGAAAAAACTGCCAGGTTGCGAAATGCAAAGATTCCTCAACCCTTTTTTAATTTCCCGTTGGCTGGTGGGAATACAAGAATCATAAACATTCCCATTTATATCGGCTCGTTCAATGAATACTCCTTATTCTTCCTGATATACTATGCCGATAAACTGCTGAAAATTTTAATTGTTATATTTATCGTTTGTTATACTTATCGTTATATTTAATTACATTTGTATATAACAAATGTATAGCAAAACTATAAATTGACATATAACAAAATTATAAAAAAAATAAAGAATTTATAGCACATTTTTATATTGACAATATACAAGAAAACCTTTATACTATGTATAAAGGTTTATTATACATATACAGTATTAAGTTATTAATTGAGCAACAAGTTATATTTACGACAATATTTACGACAATAAGACTAAAGATAAATTCGATTGGTTTATTCCCCCGAGCAATGGCGTAAATTGAAAATGACAATATGGTATAGAGTTTTCAAGCTAAAGAAACTATGCATGTCATGGAGGTCAAAATGAGCAACGTACATAGTAAACCAAAAGTAGCCTGCAACCGCATACCACCTCATGTTAGAAGTTTCAGGGAGATACTTAAAAGCTTTACGGAAGCAGATTACGTAGAGTGGGATTATTCAGATGTTTTAGATATGATTAAAGAATATGACGCCATAGTAACCCATGTTAGTGTTCCGATCGATGCAAAGACGATATATAGGGCAAAAAACTTAAAGGTTATTGCTACTCCTTCCACGGGCACTGATCACATAGACATTAAAGCGGCCCTGGAAAGGAACATTCACGTTATATCTATAAAGGACGACATCGAGTTTTTGGATAATATAACGTCCACAGCTGAACTGGCTTTCGGATTGATAATATGCCTGTTAAGGAACATACCCTGGTCTTTTGAGTCCGTCAAGTCAGGCAAATGGGATTCGTCGCTTTTCAGGGGGCACATGCTGTCGGGGAAGAGTCTTGGAATAATAGGGGCAGGAAGGCTTGGGAAAATGATGTGCAAGTACGGCAATGCATTCAGGATGAGAGTCCTGGCTTATGACCCCTATGTTAAGATAAACATGGCCAACGTAGAACAAGTGGACCTTGATTCATTACTTGCAGGTTCGGACATAGTGTCTGTACACGTTCACCTGAACGATGAAACAAGGGCGATGATTGGAAAACGCGAATTAAGTATTATGAAGCCGAATGCAATTCTCATAAATACCAGCCGGGGTGCAGTTATAGATGAAAATGCCCTTGTTGAAGCATTGCAGGATGGGAAAATTGCAGGAGCTGCGGTGGATGTATTGACAGACGAGCTTTCAGGAAATATTAATAAATCCCCTCTTGTCAATTATGCCAGGGAAAACAGAAGTGTCATCATTACACCGCATATAGGCGGTGTAACATACGAAGCACAGGAGCTTGCCTATGGCAGGACGGCTGAAAAAATGCTTGAATGGTTTAAGCGCAATTGGTAGCTGTAGATGTAGCAAAAGCCTGTATGAAAGTAAATACAAGGGAAATTAACACGAGAAAAAACAAATTGAGGGTGAGGATAGAACATGTTTCTGGATGATTTGAAGAGCGGTAGAATAATTTTTGGTTTAAACAACTCATATCCTGCGTCGGGTATAATTGAAAGCATGTGCTTTGGGTGGGACTTTGTATGGATTGATGGCCAGCACGGGCAACATGACTACCGGTCAATATTCCAATGTGTCCAGGCTTCCAGGGCTGTAGGAATTTACTCGGTTATACGGGTTCCGTGCCAGGATGCGGCTTATTTGGGGCTTTATTCAGATACGATGCCGTCTGCCATAATGGTACCAATGGTAAATTGCGCCGGGGATGCCCACAAGGCTGTAGAATGCCTTAAATTTCCCCCCTTGGGGAAACGATCGTACGGTGGACGGACGCCTATTGATATAAAAGGGAGAGAATATTACAAGAGTACGGACATTGCATTAATAGCCCAAATAGAATCACTTGAAGCACTTAATAATCTTGAAAGTATAGCTTCCGTTAATGGAATAGATGTATTATTTTTCGGCGCAGATGATATGAAGGTATACATGGGACTTCCAATCAATACTCCCCTGCTGAAATCAAGCGAACTGCTTGGTAGCGCGGAAAAAATCGCCGGAATCTCGCGCAAAATGGGAAAGTATTGCGGGATTATTGCTACATCGAGAGAAGAAAGAAAAGTTGCAATAGAATTGGGTTACCAGGTTATAGTAGCAGGAGGAGATTCCTCTTTTATAAGGGAGCTTTCCGGCCGTAAATTGGAAGATATTAAGGAAGAAGGGTTTTATATTGGCAGGGGGGTAACAAGCAGAAATGCTTGCCCATGAGAATCTCCAGGATTTATGATGAACGGGAACTGAATTAATTCAGCATATTTGAGTTTTTGCTTTAACTTAATGATAATCCAGGTAATTTAGATTTGTTATTAAGTTAATTAAAACAAAAATAGATTAAATTTATTGTTTATTAATTAAAAGGAAGGTGATGGGTAAAATGAACATTCGTCATGATTGTAAGGGGGAAGGAGCGGCAAAGGCAGAACGTTGGGGAATTTTTTGAGCTCACATTGGAAGGACCGTTGGAGGGCAATCCTTTTTTAGACGTGAGTTTTGAGGCAACTTTCATGTATATGAACCGTGAAATTGAAGCAAACGGCTTTTATGACGGCAATGGCATCTATAAGGTCAGGTTTATGCCCGACAAGGAGGGAAAATGGAAGTATGTTACATGGAGCAACTGCCCACAATTGGACGGGATAAGTGGAACATTTGAATGTATATCGCCGTCACCTGGAAACCATGGGCCTGTCAGGGTAAAAAATGTTTATCATTTTGCTTACGAGGATGGAACACCATATTTTCCAATTGGTACTACATGTTATGTTTGGAACCACCAGGGTAATGAGCTGGAGGAAGAGACTTTACGAACTTTGGCTTCATCTCCTTTTAATAAAATCCGCATGTGTGTTTTCCCAAAAGATTATATATACAATGAAAACGAGCCGGAATATTACCCGTTTGAAGGATCTTTAAAGGATGGATGGGATTTTGCCAGGTTTAACCCGGAATTTTTCAGGCATCTTGAAAAAAGAATAGCAGATTTAATGGAATTGGGAATTGAAGCAGACCTTATCCTATTTCATTCCTATGATCGTTGGGGTTTCTCAGAAATGGATGCTGAAACCGACGACAGGTATCTCAAGTATGTAGTTGCAAGGCTGGCTGCATACCGTAATATTTGGTGGTCTCTTGCAAACGAATATGACCTGATGAAGAAAAAAAACATGATGGATTGGGACAGGTTTTTCCGCATTGTTCAAGAGAATGACCCCCACAAACACCTTCGATCCATTCATAATGGCGTTGCATTTTATGACCATGGCAAACCTTGGGTTACTCACTGCAGTATTCAGCATTCCGATTTAAAAAGGGGTAACAGAATGGCGCGATCTTTATAAAAAACCTGTTGTGGTTGATGAATGTTGTTACGAGGGAAACACGAGCATGGATGCAGCAAACATCACGGCTATTGAAATGGTATACCGTATTTGGGAGGGATTTGCACGTGGCGGCTATGTAGGTCATGGAGAAACTTACGTGCATCCGCAGGATATTTTATGGTGGTCAAAAGGTGGCAAGCTTTATGGCCAAAGCCCTGAAAGGATAGCATTCCTGAGAAAGATAATGGAAGAAGGCCCCCAAGATGGTATTGATACGGCATTTATCGGTTGCGATACCCGTGCGGTTGCAGGAAGAAATGATGAGTATTTTTTAGCATATTATGGATTTACCCAGCCGGTTTATAAATATTTAAGTCTGCCTAAAGGCAAGAAGTATAAAATAGAAATAATTGATACCTGGGACATGACAATTACCCCTGTAGAAGGTACTTTTGAAGGAGATGTAAGAATTAACCTCCCTGGCAAACCATATATTGCATTGCGCATAAGAGAAGTACGGTGAAGGGGGGGTTAAAAACGTTAAAAGCCACGGCAACTGCAGCAAAATATAGTGTAAACACAACAAAAAAAATTATAAAGACAGAATATGATATATCAAGCTATAATCTAATAAGTATCTTTACACATTCTGCAGGTAAAAGCCGTAAAGGGAGTTGCTATGAAATCAGTCTGAGAAGCGGTTGTATAAGATCTCAAGGGGATGTCCACATATGTTATCTTCTGAAAGGTGGTTGGCAGTTATGAAAAGCGAGACTTATTTTCATAGGGTACAGGCACAGACGCCTACGAAGTTTTGGATTAATAATGTAACAAGGAATGAAGCCCGGCTGGCTATTGACGCCGGGGCTGTTGGATGTACCACGAATCCTTCGTATACCTGGAAGATGATAAATAATCCCGGGGAGACGGAGGATATACTTAGGATACTTGATGGTATATTGAAGGTTGAGAATGACGATGATGAAGTATTAGTAAGATTGCAGAGGGAGCTTGCGGCAAAAATAGCGGGGATATTTATGCCCATGTATACCAAGAGCAACGGTAAGCTTGGATATGTAAGTATTCAAGGGGACCCATTCAAGGAAGACACTGAGAGCATTTTACGATATGCCCGTTTTAACCGGGAAGCAGGGGAGAATATAATGGTAAAAATTCCGGTTACGAAGGAAGGCCTCGAAGCAATTGAGATTCTTGCAGCCGAAGCAATTCCAATTAATGCCACGGAAGTGATGGCGGTAAGACAGGCGCTTGATGTGTGCAAAGTATATCATAAGGCAACAAAGGGATTGAGAAATCCTGCGCCTATCTATTTTTCACATATTGCCGGTATATTTGACGAATACCTTAAAATGATAGTTGAAAAGAATGGCATTGATATATCGCCGGACGTATTATGGCAGGCGGGAATTTCCATTGCTAAAAAGACCTATCACATGGTGCGGGAAAAGGGGTACA
>JAAZDH010000273.1 GCA_012512865.1 Clostridiaceae bacterium
CGGCAGGATTGATAAAATGTTTACAACAATTGTTTGGTGCTAAATATTTTAGCGTTTAGTGTTTAGTGTTTAACTGCTGAAAACGATTTATTGATAATAACAATATAATTTATTGATGATAACAATATAATTAAAAAATAACGCCGCTGTTACAACAGTCCCTACACTTCTTGCCTTAATCCTATACTCCTTGTCGCAACAATATTCACGCCGCTGCCGGCTATATTTTCCGCGACTATGTCTCCTAAAGCCGCTGGTGCTTCATATTCAATCGCATTTATTACTTTCATGCATTCAAAAAGCAAATCCTTCGGCAAGGGTTTATCCGATTTCACCGGCAATACAGGCAGTTTTCCTCCCTTCAGCCTTACGGTGGTGGTTAAAACCCTCACGGGATTTGTAGCCTCATCCCATCCATAGCTCTTTCCCCTTTTGCAGGTGTAACCCGATACATCAACAACCCTGCCATCCCTGTAGGATATTTCAAGGCTGCACCCGGTGGGGCACACTATGCAGGTTATATTCTTTCTTGTTAATTTTCCCTTTCTTTCCTGGTTATCTTTCATGGCGCAACACTCCATACCCGTGTTTATAATTCATAACACTTTTGCCAGGCTTCCCAGGGACGGGAAAATAAAATCCGGTTTTATTTCGGATTTTTCAACATCCTCCATCCTTGTTTCCCCCGTAAGCACAAGGATACTCGTCACCCCGTTTTTATATCCCATGGCAATATCAGTGTATAACCTGTCCCCTATGATAGCCATTTCATCCGTCCTGCAGCCCGATATTCTCAATATTGCTCCTATCGTCTCATTGAAAGGCTTTCCAAGGTATTTTGGCTTAATCCCCGTCGAAGCAGTAATCATGGCGCATATCGAACCGCAGTCGGGAATAGGCCCCTGTTCCGTGGGGCAGTTTAAATCCATGTGGGTTGCTATAAATACCGCCCCTTTCCTGATAAAATCGCAAGCCCTTGATACCTTTTCATAGGTCAGTGTCAAATCAAAGCTTACTACCACCACATCCGCACTCTCTTCCGAAACAAGCGAAACCAGGTTTATGCCTGCTTTCCTGAAGCTTTCCTCCAGCAAGGGAGTGCCTACAAGGTATACCTTGCCGCCCGGGTACTTTTTAAGGAGGTATTCTATAGTCACATCCCCGGATGTGACTATATCTTCCCTGTTTATATCACATCCCATTTTTTTAAGCTTTCCCATGTAATATTCAGGGGTTTTTGAGGCATTATTGGTAAAAAACATGAACCTCCTGTCGCTTTCCCTTATTCTTTTGACAAAATCCAGGGAACCTTCAAGAATCCTGTCCCCAAGGTAAAAGGTGCCATCCATGTCAAGCACGAAAAGCTTTTTGCTTCTTAAAGGCAAATATTTATTATTTATTAATTCATTATTCATTAGCTTATTATTCATTAACTCATTATTCATTAGATTATTCACCGGATTCATCAACCCACCATTCATTGGATTGTTCCCTGGGTTATTCCACGGGGATTCATTGATTTACCCTACGCGTAAAACTTCTCTGTTAAAACCTCCGCGATGTTTTCCAAGAGCCCTAGTTGACCTGCCAGGTGCATAATGGTAAACTTTGGCCTGTTATCCTTCGAATGAATGACACTTCTCCTGAAGAGCTCCCTGCTTATTCCCAGGTCCCCCGGGTTATCGCAAGCCCCGAGCCTCCCGAGCAAAACCCTGACTTCTTCAGGTGATGGAGGATTTACTTTTACGGGAATCCTGTCGCTTATCAGTCTATATACCTCAGAAGCAATGACCGCGCCAACACCCACGGAATTACCGTGGAGCGCATGCTCTTCCCCCCTTGAAATGGCATCTTCATCCCAGTAATGGGCATAGTGGTGCTCCGCTCCTGAAGCCGGCCTTGAGCCTCCATACATGCCCATTGTAACCCCTGCAAGTATAAGGGCTCCCATCAAGTGCTTAATTGCAGTTTCTCCACGGTTCTTTATTCCTTCAACATTTTCAATACATTTTTGCAGGGCATTTCTCATGATAGCAACGCAAGACTCACAATACTTTTCTCCGTTTAGTTTCCTTGAGAGATCCCAGTCAGTCAGGGCTATCATCTTCCCCAGGATATCCCCGAAACCCGCATGGATCATTTCCATGGGTGCTTCTTTTAAAACATCGAGATCCCCGATGATCGCATAAGGATATACCCCGCCAAGGGTAGCCTTTATCCCGTCAACTATGGTCGGTGTTACAGGAGACGCATATCCGTCCATGGATGGAGCTGTACCGACAATTATGTAAGGTATGTCCATCTTGTAGCTCAAGTACCTGCACATGTCGTTTATTACTCCCGAGCCCACGGCAACTATGAGGACCGTACCTTTTTCAATTTCTACCAGGAGCCTGCCCAAGGTCTGCTCCCCCGGTACAAGCTGGTGCGGGGTATTAAAAACAAAGGTTTTTAAATCATAACCGTCTTCTTCAAGGAGCGATTCCACTTTTTCCCCGCATACCGCGTAGGTATTGTTATCCGCCACAAGGAATACTTTCCCGTGCCTGAAGCCGGCTGCCACATCCAGGACCTTATTCACGGCGCCTTTTTCTACGATTATTCTTTCGATGTCAACGGAATGTTCCCTTTTACAGCTTTCACAATAAAACGACATCCCTGCCATTTCTGAAATATTTGCATTTAATAGCCTTTCCAGGTTTTTATCCATTTTTTATACCCTCGCTTCCCATGTTTTTGTTTATTTATATTATACCTTATCTGCTTTCCGATTTCACGCTTTCCTTACCAGCTCCCCGGTTGTGTATATTCTTTATTTGCTCCCCGGTTTACATACATTCTTAATCTGCCCCCGGTTGCATACTTTCTTTATTAGCTGCCCGGTTGCGCGCTTTCCTTGCTTTCTCCCGGTTACACATTTTCCAGTTGCACAATGATTTGATTTTTACCCCTTACTTTCTCCAGGAGCTGTTTTGAAAGCTTTATGCTCTCCATCTCCCCGGGGGCAACCTTCACCCTTTTAACCGAGTATACCGTCTCCCCCCCGCAAACCAGGGATATCCTTGCGTTCCTTCGCACTTCCTCTACCCTCATCAGCATTTCAATCCCATCTTCATCTTCCCGGCAATCACCGTTTACTATACGCGAAATGGCATCCCCGCTGATCATGTGGGGGATAACGTATCTTATTCCCTGTCCCGTAACCACACTGGTATGGCTTCCGGTACCGGGAATTCCAGCTGCCGGGCTGCTCCTTTCAGCACTTAACGCTAAGGACGGGGCTTTTCCTAAAAAACCTTCCCTTCCATCTTTTCTTTCCTCTTTTCTACCACCTTTTCCTTCTTCTTTTCCTTTATCTTTTCTCTTGTCTTCCACTTTTTCCCTCCCTCCCAGGACAAACATGGCTGCGCTCTTTCCTGCACGCATGGCCTCCCAGGTTACCCTGTCAACCAAATCATGAACATGTACCACGTTGCCGCAGGCAAATATCCCCTCAATTGACGTTTCCATGGATTCATCAACCACGGGGCCTGAAGTAACAGGATCTATTGTTATTCCTGCTTCCATTGACAACTCGTTTTCGGGTATAAGCCCCACGGAAAGGAGCAAGGTGTCACATTCTACATACTCATGGGTTCCGGGTATTGGATTAAAGTTTTTATCCACCCTGGCAATCGTAACCCCTTCAACCCTTCTTCTTCCATGAATTTCAACAACAGTGCAGCTTAACCTCAAAGGTATGTTATAATCATCCAGGCACTGGATTATATTCCTTGTAAGCCCGCCGGGATAAGGCATTAATTCGCATACCATTTTAACCTCCGCCCCTTCCAGGGTCAAGCGCCGTGCCATTATCAGGCCAATATCACCGGAACCTAGGATAACAATTTTTTTGCCCGGCAGGTATCCTTCCATGTTTACAAACCTCTGGGCAGTGCCCGCGGTATATATTCCGGCAGGCCTTGTCCCAGGGATGTTGAGGGCCCCTCTCGTTCTTTCCCTACATCCCATGGCCAATACTATTGCTTTTGCCCTGAGTTTTATAATACCTTCATTTTTGTTGACAGCAGTGATTATCCTGTCCCTTGAAATGCCAATAACCATGGTATCAAGCTTGAATTCCACGCCCGATTCTTCCGCCTGCCTGATAAACTTTTCAGCGTACTCGGGGCCTGTCAGCTCTTCTCCGAATATCTTAAGCCCAAAGCCGGTATGTATACACTGCTGCAATATTCCCCCGGGCTCAACTTCCCTTTCCAGGATAACCACGTTTTTTACACCTTGTTTGCGTGCCTCAACTGCAGCAGCCAATCCTGCTGGGCCCGCGCCAATTACAGCCACGTCTACCTCCCTTGCCGGGTAAAGACCATGGCCGTTCCCGTCCTGCCCGCTTTTGTTTGCACCAGCGCCCGTACTGCTTGCACCCGTGCCCCTTGTACCCATGTCATTTACGCCCATGTCGGTTTCCTCCACTGGGCCGATATCTTCGGCTGAAGCCTTCGCCTGCCCAGGTACCCGTACAAAATCGCATGCCATTCCCTCCAGGTTGTCTTCCCCCATTTTAAAATTGACTCCTCCCATTTTTTACACCTTCATTTCTTTAATTGATTCCCTTAAAATCCCTTTGAATCTATGCTTTTCACTCACTTGGTCCTGCCTGCCAGCATCCACGAGTTTTCTCCTGATTTGACAACCTTGTCATAGGGTATGCCAAGTTCACGGGATAATATCTCGTTAACCCTCGGGGTGCAAAAACCTCCCTGGCATCTTCCCATGCCCGCCCTTGTTCTTCTTTTTATCCCGTCAAGGGTCCTTGCCCCTGCAGGCCTTCTTATGGCATCAACTATTTCTGCAGCGCTTACCTTTTCACACCTGCATACAATACGCCCATAAAGGGGATTTTCTTTTATGAGCCCTGCAAGCTCCCGCTCTCCCATGTTCCTGAATCTCTTAACGGGTCGCCTTAACGGGTTGAAATTTTCTTTTGGCACAAGTTCCAGCCCGGACTTACGCAAAACCTCCTCGACATATTCTGCTATGGCAGGGGCAGCAGTAAGGCCTGGTGACTCTATGCCTGCCACATTGACAAATTTTTGCATCGCCCTTGACTCCCCGATAATAAAATCCCCGGTGGAAGGGACCGCCCTGATGCCGGCAAAGGAAGATATAACATACCTCCTGTCTATTCCCGGCACGGATTTCAAGGCCTCCGTCATCACCTGCTGCAAGCCTTCCCGTGTCGTGGATGTATCATTTTTATCACCGGTATCAACGGCAGTCGGCCCTATCAACAAGTTACCGTCAACCGTGGGTGTGACCAGTATCCCTTTTCCCATCCTGGTAGGCGTCTGGAATATTACAGAATTGACTAATCCTCCCTCTATCTTGTCAAACAATATATACTCTCCCTTCCTTGGAGATATCGAAAAAGAATTGTCCCCCGTCATGGAAGCTATTGAATCCGCGTAAAGCCCCGCACAGTTTATTATGTATCTTGCCGTAAATACTCCCTTACTTGTTGTGATATTAAATATAGGGGATTCATCTTGCGGCGGGTATTTATCACGGGGTAAACCTGCAGGCGAAGCCGTTATATTTATAGCTTTAACCTCACACTCCAGGAATAAATCCACCCCGTTTTCCACCGCGCTTTCAGCAGCTCCTATGGTTAGCTCATAAGGGCATACAATACCTGCACCTGGAGCATACAGGGCCCCTATTGTTTCTTGTGAAACATTGGGTTCCTTTTCCTGCACCTGGGAAGCATCAAGTATTTCCATGCCCTGTACCCCGTTTTTCAGCCCTCTTTCGTAAAGTATCTTTATCTTTTCCATGTCTTCCGGCGAAAAAGCAAGTACCAGCGAACCTGTTCTTTTGAAGGGGATATCCAGCTCACTTGCAACCCTGTCCATCAATTCATTGCCCCGGACATTCAGCCTGGCCTTCAAGCTTCCCGGTTCCGCATCATAGCCCGCATGGACAATCCCGCTGTTTGCCGAACTTGCTCCCATTGCCACATCCGGTTGTTTTTCCATAAGGCACACCTTAATTTTATACCTTGAAAGCTGCCTTGCTACGTTGCAACCTATTACACCTGCCCCAATTATCGCAACATCGTAAATTTCATCCATCGAATAACATGCCTTCATCCTAAAACCTCCCGACCATCCCTTGTTACTACCTAGGACAAGGGGATAGGTCCCTTATCCCACTTACTGGACAAGGACCGGTTTTCCGTCTCGCCCCTGTCTTCCATTCCTGTTCCACCTGAACTCCCATGCCAAATAAAAAAGTCACACCAAATATAAGCTTTCTTTTTGGAAAACCATATTCAATGTGACTCCACTTCTCCACTTTAATAACACAATATTAAATTGTTTATGTATTGTTTGCGCTTTAATTGTTTACATTACTTGTGCATATTGCCTGCTTGATTCGCCCGCGTACTGCCCGTCCTCTCCCGGTTACTCCCGGTTGTCTTTGTACTTTCAGCCACACGTGCAATCAACAACGGCAGCCAACCTTATTTTAACACATAATAATTGAAATTACAACTCTTTCCGCATTGCATGCAACAACAATTTTGGTCTACAACACTTATGGGCTTCAACTATTCACGATTTCGCAGTCAATCACCTAAACCTCCAAAACCCCGCCGGCAAACCCAACGTACTCATCCAGGAACCACTCTGCCACCTTGGTCATGTAAATTGATATTTCATTCCCTTTAAATGCAAAGGTTGCTTTCAGGGTTCCCAGGTAGTAGTCCGTTATATAAACCAGCATGTTAAGCTTGTGTTCCTCGACCCAGGCAGCCGAAGCAAGGCAGTTATAACCCCTGCCTGCGGGTATCCCGATCCTTTCCCCGTAATAATGGGTTTCGGGGAAAGTCCCTTCCGCTTTTTTCCCGATGCCAAACTTAAGCTCATGATGGCCGGTGGCGTTTTCATATTCCCAAATGCCTGCATCGCCTTTAAATATCAGGCGCATCCTTGATATTTTCATTGGATTTTCATTCAGAATAAACCACTTCCCGTTGATTTTCCGCTCGTATGAAGATGTAAGATTTCCACGCTGCGGTAAAATCTTAAGGTTCTTGATCTTCTCCTGCAGCTTATTATATGATTTATCATCTCCAGGCAGCGGCAAATCACTGGTTTTATCGTAAATTTCCTCGTAAAAGACCTCATCAATATTTTCACTGGCAGGTCCCGCACCCTGGGTATCCGATATACAGGCAAATAACAAGTCTTTGCCCGGGAAACAAAAGGCAAATTGCGAGCCCATCCCCCTGAAAGAAAATCCATTATCCCTTTCCATCCATATTTGATAGCCATATCCGTTTTTCCCTATGAGAGAGTTGTCAATCTGCTTTGATGTAGCTTCCCTGATGTATTTTTCCGATAAAAGCTGCCTGTCCCCCCAGCGGCCACCGTTCAAGCATACGTAGGCAAGCCTGGCCATGTCCTTGAGCCTGCATATAACGCCGGAACCACCCCACGAAGTACCTTCAGGTGTTTTTATGCACCAGGCGTCCTTGGAAAATCCTATGGGATCAAGCAATTTGTCACGCATATATTCAAGGAAGGGAACCCCGCTTATTCTCTCAACGATGGTGTTGAGAATAACGGTGCCCGCCGTATCGTAGGAAAAAATGGTTCCCGGGGGATGTGAAGGTTTCTTGTTAAAAAATGTTGCAGCCCAGTCATTATCGTACCGCGTGTAAGAATTTGATGAATTGGGAGTTGCCATCATTAAAAGGTCCCTCACCGTGGCTTGTGCCAGGTATGGGTGTATATCCCCGGGTGCCTTGTCTCCGAAGTACTTGACAACACAATCGTCCAGCTTTAGCCTGCCTTCGTCGATCAACAAGCCTACCGCAAGCGATACAAAGCTTTTACTCACCGAATACATACGGTGCATGCTATTCTCCGAGTATGGCGCCCAGTAACCTTCTGCAGCTACCTGCCCGTTCCTGAGCAACAGGAATCCGTGCATGCATGTCTGCTGACTGTCTATCCTTTCCAGGAAATTATAAATTGCTGAAGATGGAATTCCCAGGCTTTCCGGGGACGGCGCGTATGTAAATAACTTGTTTTCACTCATGCAAAAATCTACTCCTTTTTTAATATATTTCCATATATATGCATTGTTAGCAATTGCCTTGAAACATCGCGACCAGGTTATTTAGGGCTTACTTGGAACTATAGCTTGGATACTGCTTGCTGATCTGCTTCCTTACCCTTTTTGTATGCTTAGACATCCCGCTAACATCCCGCTTAATCTTATTTATAATTTATGCCCTAGTATGCCCTAGCCCAGCCCTATGCTACCCGCCGCCTTCTGCATGCCCTTTATTGTTTCCTCGATAATTTCATCCAGTTCCATGCCGAGGAGTTTTGCCCCTTCCTCGATTACTTCCCGGTTAACGCCTGCTGCAAAGTTTTTCTGCTTCCATTTTTTCTTTACAGATTTTGCTTCCAGGTCCAGTATGCTCTTAGATGGGCGCATGAGAGCCGTAGCCACTATCAGCCCCGTCAATTCATCAATAGTATAAAGTACTTTTTCCATCCTGTGGACAGGTTCCACGTCGGAACATATTTTCCAGCCGTGGCTTTCTATCGCCCGGATATAATCCCCGGGCCAATTCCTTTCTGTAAGTATTTCCCTTACCTTCCTGCAATGCTCACCGGGATACATCTCGTAGTCAAGGTCATGCACCAAGCCGATAATTCCCCATTTTTCCCTGTCTTCTTCCTTAAACAACTCTGCAAAATGCAGCATAACAGCTTCAACTGCCAATGCATGCTTTATATGGTTCTCGTTCTTATTAAATTCTTTTAAAAGCTCAAATGCCTCTTCCCTGCTTATGCTATTAACCATTTCAACCAACCTTCCTTTATAAACTTATATTTTGCACATGCCCTTTCAGTTAAAATATAACATGCATAAATATCAAAAATATAACTTGCACAAACAACTTACATCTTAAATATAAATATAACTTAATTTAGGGAATTATGCTAATGATTTTATTTTATTTTTTTTTGCTTTTTTATTTTTTTATTTATTTACGTTTTTTTATACGTTTTTTTACTTTTTAGCTCTATTATATGCATAATTCTATCATAACAAACAATAAATGTGTTAATATATGCGACAAACGTTGATATTTTTTTAAAATAACATTAATATTAATACATGAGAACAAAAAAATTAATACATAAGAACAAGCATCGCAAGGTGCAGGGATTGAAATGCCATAAAAATAATATACAGGGTCCTGTATAAAATTAGCATATAGGGTTCAATGTATAGAAATCTATTCATGATACATGACAAGATATAGAATTCTATATGTAACAAGTATTGTATAGCAAAAATTTTACAAGGAGTGAGTAACTATCATGGCAAGTAAAACCGCATGCAGAACTGCAAGCAAAATTGCAGGTAAGCCCTACCCGAACCCAATTTATCCTCTCTATGAAACGACCGTCTTCGAGGATTTCAGGATTATGGCAGAAAACGCGGCAAAAAAGTATCCCGGCAGGATTGCATTTTCATTTAAGAGAAATCCAAGCGACAAGGAAACCATAAATGTGACATTCGCTGAAGCAAGGGATTATATACGCGACATGGGAACCGGGCTGATTTCCCTGGGTTGCCGGGACAAGCACGTTGCCCTGATAGGTGAAAGCTCCTATGAATGGATTTGCTCCTATTTCAGCCTCATGTCCATCGGGGCCGTCGTTGTACCCATAGATAAAGATCTTCCCGTAGAAGAAATGGGAAGCATCATAAATTTTGCAGAATGTGAATTCGTGATTTACAGCGCTGCCATTGAACACAAAATCCAGGAACTCAAAAGCAAAAACAAGGAAAGCCGCCTGGAAACCTTCATCTGCATGGGTGAACCCAGGATGGAAGGTGCCCTGGAGCTTTCCAACATAGTATCAAGGGGTGGTCAAAAATTTGCAGCAGGAGATAATTCGTACTACGATTATGAAATTGACACCGAGCGTCTTGCCACCATCGTTTTTACTTCCGGCACCACGGGAAAAGGCAAGGGTGTCATGCTTTCACAGAAAAACATCGTTACAGATATGACCCAGGGTATGTACCTTTTTAATATTACCCGAAAGACAATGAATGTACTTCCTCCTCACCATACCTATGGCTCCACTGTCAATTTTGTAGGACATTTCTCACAGGGCTGTACCATTTATATTTCAAGCGGCCTTAAATAC
>JAAZDH010000274.1 GCA_012512865.1 Clostridiaceae bacterium
ACCTATCCTAAGATATCTTCCTTCAGGATTGATTATCCCTGCTCTTTTTCTACTCTCATCACTCGGCTTTATTCAGCCTCGACTTTAGAGCCCTTATATACACTGTTCACTTTTCAATGTCCATTATCTCTACTTATGCCCTGTGTCATGTTTTATTATGTCCTCTCCACCCATTATTATTTTATGTCCATGGCATGATTTTATGACAATCGTCACAAGCCTGGCACCCATATTGCAGCCCACGGCTTCATGTCCATGGCTTTATTTTTGTTGCTTTAATTGATTGAATTATCCTCACTTGGCAGAAGAGGAGCCTTTATATATTATCACGCCGTTTTGTTTTTGTCAACAGCTTTATAAGCGTTTAAAAGCGGTTAAGCTTTTTTGTCAACAACCGGCACTTCATAGCCATTAAAGCAACTTTCAAGGAGCAATCACAAGGCGCAAACATAAATATAACACGGGGCAATTAGCCATATCAACCCCGGTACACCGCCTTTTTTCCAATATCAATCAAATTAACCTGCTTAATCTTGCGCAATCTTGCGATATCAAGCTCATGTAATCTTATGCTTCAGTTCCGTTTCAAATATTTAATACTTCTTAATGTTTCCTGCTGTTATATCATTTCACTCAAAAAAGCTTTTCACCCGGTACAAGACGCATCGTTCCCGGCAAAACTGCTGAAAAACTGCTGACCGTTAAGACAGGGGGAAATCATGTTTATCAGGATTAGGGGAAACCTTCACATTTCATGACAGCTTTCATTCTTATAAAAGCTTTTCCGTTCTTTCACTCTTCATGGGCAATATAATTTCATATTCGTACATATCGCCCCTGTAATAAGATAATGTATATTGTACAGGCCTTCCTTGTATGTCAAATACAAGCCTTTTCATGGCCAGGATGGCTATTGGTTTGCCCAGGTTGAATATTCTTGTCAGGTATTTTGTTGAGATATGAGTGCCAATCCATTGCTTGGCGTGAGAAAATATAACATTATGCTCGGTTTGCATTATTTTATTAATAGACATGTGGGACAAGTCCTTGTCTAATATGGATTTAAACCGCTCTGCAGGCATATAGCACTTCTCCACTGCAATTGGCTGGTCATTGGCATAACGGACCCGATTCACCAGTATAACTTTTTCTTCGTCATTCAAGTTAAGATTTTGCTTTACATCCTGCGGAGGGTTTATAATAGTATTTTCCAGTACCTTTGCATGAGTCTTGTAACCCCTGTTCTCCATATCCTCGGTAAAGCTGCTAAGATACGATAACTGTGCTTTAATGCGCATTGCAACAAACGAGCCCTTGCCATGAATCTTGTATATTACGCCTTCTTGCTCCAGTTCGTCAAGAGCCCGCCTTAAAGTTATCCTGCTGACCCCGTACATTTTCATCATTTGTTGCTCGGAAAACAGCTGCTCCCCGGGTTTTAAGTTATTTTCCCGGATATATTTTTTAATAGCCTCTTTTACTTGAAAATATAATGCCGTATTCTTCAGATAATAATCCAATACCGATTCCTCCTGAACTTATCTTAGTATTATACATAACCATACTACATAACTACATAACATTATATCAACTTGTATATTTTTAGGCAATCCCGGTAACCTAATAATTCCCTGGTAATTCTAATAATTATAAACAAAATATTATTTTGCAAATTATTCTATAAACAACTATGCCATATACATATATCATTTATATATATATCATTTATATATCACTTATATATCACTATTGATACATGTATTTATTTAATCATTTAAGCAATCATTTGTATTTATATGAGGATTGATATAAATAGCGTCTCCCACTTCTAAATGCGATTCAATGAAAGCCAGGTTGTTTGCTTTATTCCTCCAGCTCGCGAATAATATTCACGGAAGAGCTGGTGCCGATTCTTGTTGCGCCTGCCTCTATCATTGCCTTGGCGGTTTCCATATCCCTGATTCCCCCCGCGGCTTTAACTCCTATTTCACCTTTTACGGCCTCCTTCATTATTTTCACATCTTCGTATACAGCACCCGACTTGTTAAAACCGGTGGAAGTTTTCACGAAATCTGCACCAGCCTTTTTGCAAATTTCACAGGCTTTTATTATTTCATCCTTTTCAAGCAGGCAATTTTCCAGGATTACCTTAACGACGGCTTTACCTTTTGCGGCTTCCACCACGGACATGATATCCTTTTCCACCAG
>JAAZDH010000275.1 GCA_012512865.1 Clostridiaceae bacterium
AGCAAGAGGTAAATAGTCTTAATTTTCCCTGGTTTGCAAAACTTACTTCCGCTTCCTTTAAATTTGGAGCAGGAATTATTTATTCAAACGAGCTTAAAATAAATTTAACAATACTAGTCTATTGAAATTTTTTCATATGTGGTAAAATACTAAATAATGAATTATTATACCGGGTAATTAACTAATATACTAATATACCAGGTAGCGGATTAATGTGCCGGGTTTATTATGCCGGGTGATCAATTATCGCGCCTGGTAATGAATTATAATGCCGGCATTGGTATAGGATTCGTGGGAAAAGGGAGAGGGGGGGTTCTATGAGGAAATTTATAAAGTATGTCTGCCTTGCCCTTTATTACCTGGGAGCGCGGCATCTTCCTGCTTCCGATATGCCTTACAGCCTGGGGGCAAAGAAGGTAAGAGGTTTTTTATGCAGGAGGATATTTAAAAAAGCAGGCAAAAATATAAACATCGAGCATGGAGCATATTTCGGCTCGGGTTTTGAAATAGAAATCGGGAATAACTCCGGGCTGGGCTTAAATTGCAGGGTTTATGGCCCTTTAACGATTGGAGACGATGTTATGATGGGGCCCGATGTCATGATATTCACGCAACAGCACGAGTCGAAAAGGCTTGATATTCCCATGAGACTGCAGACTGCACCCAAGGAGCCGGTTTCCATTGGAGATGATGTGTGGATTGGGGCACGGGTAATTATCCTTCCCGGGAAGAAGATAGGGAAAGGTGCAATTATAGGGGCTGGAGCAATAGTAACAAAAGATGTGCCGGATTATGCCGTTGTTGCGGGAAACCCGGCAAGAATCATCAAGTTCCGTAACGAAACGGCAAACGAAAACAAGCCATGTGAAGCAGACGGGCGAAAGGAAGGTGCAAGGCCATTTTAAAAGTACTATATCTTCTAAATCATGCAGGGAAAGCGGGTACTGAAAGGTATGTTTATACCCTGGTTGAAAAGCTGGGCGGGAAGAAGATAAAAGCCTATTTCGCCTATAATGAAGAAGGACTCCTGGTGGAAAGACTGAAGGCAATAGGGGTTGAAACCTTTCAAATAAAGATGTCTCATCCTTTTGACATCAAGGCAGCCTGGCAGTTGAGCATGGTATGTAGAAAGATAGGGATTGATGTTATACATACCCAGTTTTTAAGGGAAAACTATATTGCCATATTGTCGCGCTTGTTTAACCCAAGGGTTAAGGTAATCTATACTAATCATTTTGTTATTCCCAATAATACTGTTCAAAAAATTTGCAACAGGATTTTAACATCCTTTAACGCTCACATTATTGCCGTGTGCAACAAGGGCAAAGATATGCTTATAGCCAACGGCAACAAGGTTACCATAATCAGGGTGATTTTTAACGGTGTAGATGTTTCTTACTGGGGTGAACCTTGCAAATCCTCCATGAGGGAGGAGTTCGGCATAGGAAAGGACCAATTTGTAATATTTTGCGCATCAAGGTTTGCCCACGATAAGGGGCATGGATTTCTCGTCGAGTCACTGGCTGAATTAAAGAAAATGACTGCAGTGAAGTTTAAGTGCGTGCTTGCCGGTGACGGCCCCCTTTTACCTGCTATCAAAAAGCAGGTATCCGATCTCGGTCTCCAGGATGATATAATCTTTGCGGGTTTTCGCGAAGATATGAAAAACCTTTTTTACGGGAGCGACCTGTATGTAAATTCCTCGGAACATGAGGCATTGAGCTTCCTGATTATAGAAGCCCTTGCATCCGGCCTTCCGGTTATTGCCACCGATATGGGAGGAAACCGGGATATAATCAATACAGAGACGGGCTGTGGAATATTGGTTGAGTATGGGAATTCGAAGGAGATGGCCGGAGCGATTCTTAAGGTCATGGAAGATAGGGACTTAAGGCGGCATTTTATTGAAAATGCTTTGAAAACCGTAAGAGAAAGATTTAATATTGATAAAGTGGCGGATAATACATATAATTTATATGTAAACCAGGACATAATGTGTTAGGGCAAACAACTTGGAACAAGGCAAACCAGTGAAAATTTTGTGCGGAAAACCTTGCGAAAAAACTTTGAACAAATTACTTGGAAAGGTGGATGGCTTGAATGCTTATTGATGAAAAAGGAAGGCTGTTCGGAAAAATCAATGTAGTGGATTTTGTTGTCATAGCGGTGATTGTCCTTGCAGTGCTTGGTGTCGGCTACAAGCTTCTTTCCTCTTCTACCATACTTTTTAAAAAGGCCGAGATATTTGAGATAGTTTTTTATAACGAGGTTTTAATAAATGAGGTGGCTGACTCCATAAACGAGGGAGACATGGTCTAGG
>JAAZDH010000276.1 GCA_012512865.1 Clostridiaceae bacterium
CCCCACCATATTAGCCGAGCAAGTCCATCCTCCTACTTCAAAAACAACTCAATTACCGGAACTGTTACATCCGGCTTCTTGACAGGTATCTCCAATGTCAATGTTGATTGTCCAATATCTTTATCCCCGGCATGGGAAGAAGAATTAAAGTTTGTAATCATTTTTATCTCGGATGCGTCATTGAGAAGCTGCGCATATTCCACCCTGTCCGCCATTTCATCAAGATGAATATGCTTGAAAGGCCAACTGAAAACGTGGAGATACAGCCTGTTTTTCTCAGGATTATATGTGAGCCTGCAATCTGGCGGGCATTTAAATTCCTCTGGAGCCTGGGTGCACCCGTAAATGGAACGGCCATGCCTTTTCATCCATTCGCCAATGCCTTCCAGTCGCTCAAGTGCTCTCTTGTCAAACTCTCCCCTGGCTGTTGGTCCAACGTTAAGAAGCATATTGCCACCCTTGCTTACCGTATCAATAAGCATTTTCACAAGCATATCCACGCTTTTCCAGCTTTCTTCGTCCCTATGATATCCCCAGGAGCCGCTGAAAGTATGACATGCCTCCCAGACAACGGGTTTCCCGTTCACCTTTACCCATTCACGGGGAGAAACCTGTTCTGGAGTTTTTACATCCTGGTCAATTTGCAAACGGTCATTTATAATTATTCCGGGCTGCAATTCCCGCACCATTTTTATCAATTTTTCACTTTGCCACGTCTCCTTGCCTTTGACGGGAAATCTCTCCGACGGCGCTACTGAAAAATCAAACCATATAACATCGATTTTACCATAACCTGTTAATAGTTCCTTTACCTGTCCATGCAAATACTCGATATACCTGCTGATATCCCTGTTTTTATCGGCTGCAATATATTCCTCGTTTTCAGACATGGGATGACGATTGTCTACTGTATAATGGGGGTGGTGCCAGTCAAGAAGCGAATGGTAAAAGCCGACTTTCATGCCTTGGTTCCTGAATGCTTCCACCATTGGCTTCAACAAATCCCTTCCTGCAGGTGTGTTTGTAGCCTTGTAATCAGTAAGCTTGGAATCCCACAGGCAAAAACCCTCGTGGTGCTTCGTGGTAACCACGAAATACTTCATTCCTGCATTGCTGGCAGTTTTCGCCCATAACTCGGGATCATAAAGGTCAGGTTCAAAATGCTTGAAATACTTTTCATAGGTTTGGTTATCCATTTTCTCATACTTTTTTATCCACTCGTGGCGTGCTGGTAATGCATAAAGCCCCCAGTGAATAAAAAGGCCAAACCTGTCATGGGTAAACCACTTCGTATCCCCAGGCGTGGGCTCAGGTCTCGGAATACTCATTTTTAATACCTCCTATTAACATATAATAATTATGCATAATTATGTACCTGTAGCACATGATAATTTCTTGGTACATACTTATATTATACTTTACATTATATAACACTGTACATTACATTGAAACAAATTTATATTAATTACGGTACATAGCATGGCAAAACGGCTTCCAGGGGATAATATTTGAGCAAAGCTTATTTCCGTGAAGATATTACAAGTCCCCCATCCTTTTCATCTATGACCACTGTTGAATCTTCCTCAACCTCTCCGCTGATTATCATCTTTGCTATTTGGGATTCCACGTTTTTCTGGAGATACCGCTTTATCGGCCTTGCACCGTAAACGGGCGAATAAGCCGCGTCGGTTATAAATTGTACCGCATTGCTGGTAACATAAAGCTTTATATTCTTGTTATGCAGTCTTTTCCGGATTTCCTCCAGGGAAAGCTCGACTATTTTCATTATTTCATTCCTCATGAGAGGCTTAAACATTACTATTTCGTCAACCCTGTTTAAAAATTCGGGTCTGAACCTAGCTCTAAGTTCATTCATTACCAGTTCCCTTACATCCTCCCTTATTTCTCCATGATTGTTTACTCCCTTTGTAAGGTAATGGCTGCCTATATTCGATGTCATTATTATTACGGTGTTCTTAAAATTCACGGTCCTTCCCTGGCTGTCCGTAAGCCTTCCGTCATCCAGAAGCTGCAGGAGGATGGTGAACACTTCATTATGGGCTTTTTCTATCTCATCAAAAAGTATAACGCAATATGGTTTTCTTCTTACCGCCTCGGTCAGTTGGCCGCCCTCCTCGTAACC
>JAAZDH010000277.1 GCA_012512865.1 Clostridiaceae bacterium
AGGCCGGAGCTTTATGTACCATGATGTCACCTGCTCTGGCATTACTAAACGCAAACACGACCAGCTCTACTGCCTCTTCAAGACTCATCAGGAATCTAGTCATGTTTGGATTGGTTACTGTTAAGGGCTGCCCTTTCTTAATCTGTTCAATAAACAAAGGAATCACCGACCCCCGGGAAGCCATTACATTTCCATAGCGGGTTCCGCATATGAGGGTCCGCTCGGGATCTACTGTTTTAGACTTGGCCACAAACACCTTTTCCATCATTGCTTTAGATATGCCCATAGCATTGATCGGATAAGCAGCCTTATCTGTGGAAAGACAGATGACTTTTTTTACACCCATTTCAATTGCAGCGGTCAAAACGTTATCCGTTCCTAAAACATTAGTTTTGACTGCCTCTAACGGGAAGAACTCACATGAAGGTACCTGTTTCAATGCTGCTGCATGGAAGATATAGTCAACACCATGCATCGCGTTTTTTACGCTCCCTATATCCCGAACATCACCGATGTAAAACTTTAGCTTATCATTTTTATATGAATTCCGCATATCATCCTGCTTTTTCTCATCGCGTGAGAAGATACGAATCTCTTTGATGTCAGTATCGAGAAATCTCTTCATTACAGCGTGTCCGAAAGAACCTGTTCCACCAGTAATTAGTATGGTTCTACCGTTGAACATGAAATTAACCCTCCAAAATACCTCTCATCATGTTGACATAATGTTGAGTGCATTTCTCTTTTGTATATCTGTTTAGGAACACTTTTCTACTGTTATGTCCCATATAATCACGTTTGACATCGTTGTCTCTTAATTCTTTGATGACCTGTACTAATCCACAAACATCATTAATCTCTATCGCATAACCAGCATCATTGTTTATTAACTCTTGAGAGATATCTGATTTTTTATCCATAATGGATATTATTGGCTTACCGGCCATCATGTATGAATAAGTCTTACTTGGCACTGCGAGGCCAACTAAACCATTTTTTAGGCTAACCAGACAACAATCACTAATATTTAACGCATCTTGAAAATCCTGCCCATGTAAGAAATTATATATTACAACATTATTCAAATTTTCATCCTTAACAACAGAATTTAGAAGGGCCATCTTACTACCATGTCCTGCAAAAATGAATTTAATCTTCTTTTCATTTTTCAGCTTCCTAATTGCATTCAGAATTGTATCAAGATCTTGGCAAATGCCCATATTGCCAAAGTATGAAACTATAAAGTTTTCCCTTGGGTTTAAGGATGAAAAAAGAGGATTTAGATAGGAACGTTCGATATCAGTAATCTGGATATCTTGATACCAGTTTGGAATAACCTGAATCTGATGCTCTGTCAACTGTGGTCTGGATTGGACTAAATAGGATTTCATGTCATGAGATAGGGCCACAACTTTTGTTGCACATTTAAATACTTTTCTATTGATAAACTTCATGACCTTACTAATTATACCATTCTTGGATATAGTGTTCGTAATAAACGCCATCTCAGGATATACATCATAGCATACAAAAACCAGTTTGATGCTAAATATTTTACATGCCAAATAAGCTAAAATTGGTAATATTGGAGGATTGGAATACACGATAATTGATCTATACTTTCGTAAGTAACCAAATCTCAAAGCGACTAAAAATGTAAATGAAAAATAATTGATTAACCTCCCCAGGATATATCTGCGACTTAATTGTAGGTATTTAACTCTCGTTATTTCGATACCTTTATATACCTCTTTTTTTGGTAACTTACCCACATTGTTATATTCTTTTGGATATCCACATAACACACCTACACTGAATCCCGAAGTTCTTAAAGCTTCCGCTGTATCAAAAGGAAGCACGGCAGATGATACATATTCAGGGAAAAAATATTGACACAAAAACAAAATATCCTTCTTCTTCATTCTAAATTACCCCAAATTATTCTTCGGTAAGCCTGATAGATTCGGGAAAACTCACTGTTTCATAATTACATATCTGCCCATTGACCTCTGTATTTGGTCCACCAGGCATCCCTTTGGCATAAACATACGAACCGAAAACTTTTCTAAACGTCTCCGAAAATTTTAGTCCCAATATAACTCCGGGATTAAAGATTTTTGTAACCCTCAATCGTCTCCCGTGAGCTTTAGCAATCAATTTAGCAATCGTAGTTGTATTAACGTAATCCTTGTTCTGGGGAAAAAACAAACCGCCAATACCACAATTTATAAGCAATCTAACGAATTCAGACAGGTTATCTATGTAAATCATACTGCGTTCGTTGATTACTGATGGAAACAGTGGTAGGTTTTTGGCCAATCGAGTTAATCGCTGATAGTTGCCTTTGCAATTCTTGCCATAAACTAGCGGTGGTCTTAGGACGGCAACCTTAAAGAACTCATCTTCCATGTTTAGTAGCATATTCTCTGCTTCAAGCTTTGATCGAGCATAAGGTGTCACTGGGTTAGGCATAGTTTTCTCGTCGACATAACTTACATTGCTTCCGTAAACTCCCATGGTACTAAAGAATATAAACTGTCGTACACCTTCTGCCTTGGCTTTTCGAGCTACCTCTATTGCCAAATCTCGATTTACTCTAAAATATTGATTGACATCATTTTCTTTTACATGCACAATCGCTGCCACATGAAGTATAACATCATATCCCCGAAACGAGATCTCCTTCCACTCACTGCATCTCATATCAATGGTATCGACTGAATATTCATCAGGCCATTTACTTACCCATTTTTCAAAGGAAGTCCCAATGTAACTGTCAGCACCAGTTATTAAAATCGTTTTCATACATAAGTTGCCTCCTTTTGCGAAGCAACTTTTTGATACAGTTTAACTAAGGGTTTGTTAACATAGAATTCCTCTCCAAACAATACTACTCCTATAGTTCGTAACATAATCCGGATATCCAACCCTAAGCTGAAGTTTTCGACATAATAAACATCCAACCGATACCTCTCCTGGAGATCAAGATAGATGTTCCCGCTCACCTGCGCTAAACCAGTCATCCCAGGCTTCATATTAAGCCTCTTTGAAATGTCATCATCATAATCTTCAAGGGAATCTATCCGCTCCGGCCGTGGCCCTACGAGGCTCATTTCCCCCTTCAAAACATTGAGAACTTGAGGTATTTCATCGATCTTGCTCCGCCTTAAAAACCTGCCTACATACGTAATACGCTCATCGTCTTTCATAACTTCTTGCCCTTTGATCATTTTCTCAGAGCCTGGTTTCATGGTTCTGAATTTATACACTTTAAATATTTTCCCATACTGCCCAGGCCGGTTCTGAAAGAAGAATACCGGCCCAGGAGATGTTACCTTTATTAAAATGGCTACTGCAAACCAAATAGGTAAAAACAGAATAAGCATTATTAATGAGACAGCAACATCCATTAATCGTTTAATGATTAGTTGGATTCTTTTTTCATTCAAAGCTATCCCTCTATCTCATAATCAATAGGAGTTAAGTAACCATCACTCAATCGAATTTTACCGTTGTTTTTATCAATCCTTGCCGACCAAATTCGAATACATTTATCTCCATCTTTATAAAACGCACCCGGGTATGGATGTGTCACTGCCCTTACTAATCGCTCGGCTTCCTCCATGGTCATGCTGGCATGGATTTCGCCGTCTTCCGGTTTTCGTTCAGGCCATACAG
>JAAZDH010000278.1 GCA_012512865.1 Clostridiaceae bacterium
CCTCAGGGCTTCCGCATCCATGCCGTCGAATCTTGCCGCCACAACACTTGTTCCGTTTACGACCAGCGGAGATGCCACGATTTCATCCAGCCTTGACATGACCAGCCTGGCCTTTAGATTATCAATCTCCCTTTGTGCATTCTTAAAATCAAGGACAAGGGTTTCCACCCTCCTTGCCAAATCCTGGGGTGTCGTCTTTATTATACCCGCAACTGTATTTAAAACTTCTTCCCTTTCCCTGTAATGCTTTATCGTGTAATACCCGCTTACCGCTTCTATTCTTCTCGTGCCCGCAGCTATGCCCGTTTCACCCAGTATTTTTATCAAGCCGATCTTCCCGGTTGAATTAACATGGGTGCCGCCGCACAGCTCCATGCTGTAATTCCCTATTTTTATTACACGGACCCTCTCATCGTATTTTTCCCCGAACAAGGCCATTGCTCCAAGTTTCCTTGCTTCGTCCAACCCCATCTCGCTAATAACAACTGGAAGGTCTTCCAGTATCCTCGAGTTCGCCTCATCTTCCACGAGCTTCAGCTGCTCCTCCGAAACAGGTTCAAAATGCGTAAAGTCAAACCTGAACCTTTCTTCCTCCACCAGGGAGCCTGCCTGTGTTACATGTTCTCCCAGGACATTCCTGAGGGCCTTATGAACCAGGTGTGTCGCAGTGTGGTTCCTGGCAATGGACTCCCTTCTTTGAACGTCAATTTTTATTTCTCCTTCCTGGCCCTTTTCAATATATCCATTTACAACCTTACCCAGGTGCAGAAATACTCCGTCCGGTGTTTTCTGGCAATCCCTGACCTTCATTACGCCGGTTTTTGTTTCGATTATGCCGGTGTCTCCCGCCTGGCCCCCGCTTTCAGCATAAAACACCGTCCTATCCGTGATAACGGTTATATCTCCTTCCCCCTCGAAAACCGCTTCAGCCGTTTCTCCATCTTTCAGCATGTGAAGTACCGCACTGCGGCAAACCATGCTGGAATATCCAAGGAATTCCGTTTCCGGTATCTTTCCGGTTTCAAGGGAGGACCATTGTCCCCACGCAGAACCTTCCTTTTTCTTTAGGGCTTCGCGTGCCCTGTTTTTCTGGGCTTCCATCTCTTCCATGAACTTCTTCTCATCTATTGCAAGACCGTTTTCTTCGGCAATTTCCCTTGTCAAGTCAATGGGGAATCCGTACGTATCATGGAGCCTGAACGCAACCTCCCCTGAAACAACGTTACAGTTGTTCTTTTTTATGTCCTTGATATGCTCATCAAGGATTGCCAAGCCCTGGTCCACCGTAAAGTTGAACTTCTCTTCTTCTATCCCTATTACTTTCCTTATATAATCACGTCTTTCACCAAGCTCGGGATAGGCATCTTTTGATTCCCCTATCGCAACGTCCGCCAGCCCGGCCAGGAAAAGCCCGTTTATTCCCAGGAGTTTTCCATGCCTTGCCGCCCTTCTCAGTATTCTTCTCAGCACGTAGCCCCTGCCTTCATTTGACGGGAGGATTCCATCGGATATCATCATTACGATACCCCTGATATGATCCGTGATTATTCTTATTGAAACATCAAGCTTGTCATCCGCCCCGTATTTACAGCCGGCGGTTTTGCATATGGCATTTACAATATTTTTTATCGTATCAACTTCGAAAATGCTGTCCACTCCCTGCATTATGCAGGATAACCTTTCCAAGCCCAATCCCGTGTCAATGTTCTTTTTTTGAAGGGGCGTATACGTCCCGTCTTCTTCCTTGTTGAACTGGGTAAATACCAGGTTCCAGAACTCCACGTACCTGTCGCAGTCACAGCCGGGTTTGCAGCCAGGTTTGCCGCATCCCTTTTCTTCCCCCCTGTCAAAGTATATCTCCGAGCAAGGGCCGCATGGTCCAGTACCGTGCTCCCAGAAATTGTCCTCCTTGCCAAGCCTGACAATTCTTTCGGCTTTAATTCCTATATCCTTGTTCCATATTTCAAAAGCCTCATCATCATCTACATAAATCGAAGCCCAAAGCCTTTCCACCGGCATTTCCAAAACTTTTGTTACAAATTCCCATGCCCATGAGATGGTTTCCTTTTTAAAATAATCACCAAAGGAAAAGTTGCCGAGCATTTCAAAGAATGTGGCATGTCTTGCCGTCTTGCCCACCCGGTCTATATCGGGGGTCCTTATGCATTTCTGGCACGTTGTAACCCTTGGGCTGGGCGGCTTCATGCTTCCTACGAAATACGGCTTTAGCGGTGTCATGCCCGCATTAATCAACAAAATGCTCGGGTCATTCTCAGGGACAAGGGAAAAGCTTGGCAGCCTGAGATGTCCCTTGCTTTCAAAAAAACGCAAATACTCTTCTCTTATTTCATTCAAACCCATGTATCTCATATTTTATACGTTTCGCCTTTCTCCTTTTCTTTTAGTTTATCTAAAGGTGCTGCCTAAGGGTGTTCACACTCTTATTCTTCAACTTATTTCAATATATACCAGTGTATAAAGCGTGTCAAGAGGGAGGTGACACGAGGTGACAGGGGTGACAGGGGGACGGGGGTAGTGTTACCGGGGGTGACACTACCCCTGTACCCGTGTCACCCCCGCGTGTCACGTGTCACACGTGCATTACACAAGTGCTTCCATGGCACGTTTTAATATTACTTTCAGTACGGCAGCGGCGGGTACTGCGAGGAGCATTCCGGATATGCCGAAGAATTCATTTCCAACCAGGACGGCGAATATTGTTGTTACGGGATGAAGGCCGACTCTCCCCTCAACGATTTTCGGCGTGATTACAATATTATCGATTTGCTGTATTATGAAAAACATGATGACTGTAAGCAGTGCTTTCAGGGGTGAATCTATTAACGCCACTGCTACTGCGGGGATTGCCCCTATTATCGGGCCGAAATAAGGTATCACGTTTCCAATCCCACTAATTAACCCCATCACTATCGGGTATTTTACTTTTAGCAATACCAATCCGGCAACTTCCATGGTTCCAACGATTAATGCCGTCAAAAGCTGTCCTTGTATGAAGCTTGTTAAAACAAGGTGGACTTCCCTTCCTGCCAGTAATATACCTTTCCTTTGCTTCTTTGGGATAAGTGAAAGGATTGTTGATTTAAAAAAGCCCGAGTCCTTGATAAAATAATAGGCAATAATCATTGCCAGGAGCATGTTAATTATAAAGTCCAGGATCCCTGCAATCCTCGAAACCGATTTCTTTAAGTAGCTGATGATGTAATCCTGGGCCATTGCCATGCTTGCATTTATCTCTGTGAACATTGCCTCCTTTATTTCATCGGGAAGCCTGCTCCTTCGGACGGAAGTGAGTACGCTGCTCAATAAATCCCGGTATTCAGTTATTATTCCAGGCAAGGCATTTATCAGTTGTTTTGTGTTTTCAATGAGGCCGGGGATAATGAAAATTATGACAGCTGCAGCAAATAACGATATCCCGATATACACAATTAGTATTCCCTTTGCACGGGAGATTCTTTCCCCTTCCAGTTTTTCAACCACGGGATGTACAAGGTATGATATAACTATTGCTAGCAAAAAAGGATTTATTATCCTTTTGATTTTGACCCTGTGATTATAAACAAACAGGATAATCAATATTAGAATCAGCAGCAGGATGATGTAAAATATCAGTTTCTTTCTTGGAATCATTATATTGCACCCATGTAAAAAATATTGTACCCATATAAAACCAAAGACCGAATATTATTATTCGGTCCCTGGGATGATTTGAGAGTATGTTTGCACATATACATATATATGTTTACTCATATATTCATATATTGTCCATTTTTATCCATTGTTATCCATGCACTATAATATATTGCATCAACACGTACCGCAGGAATTTTAGCCTACCTGAAAGCTTCCACTACAGCACTGATAATGTTCCCGGTCCTTCTCAGGAAGCTTCTCCCCGCTTTCATCATTTTTCTCCTGTTCCTTCTTTTCATCATGCTGGTATCCATCATTACTCCGATTGATGTTCCCAGTATGCTCCCTATTAATAAACCCTTGGTAAATCCATTAAGCACCGCTGCCTATCCTCCTTTAACTAGTTTTTGTCATGCTTTATCTTTTACCCGGAATCTATTTTCCCCCAAACAGCTTATTTTTTATACCACCGCCAGTACTTGTCATTTCACCAACCACATCTTCGTCAACAAGCAAAATGTCCTCCCCGAATTCATACCTGCCTATAAAAGGCAGTACTTTCCTTCCTTCAACCATATCCTGTAGTATCCCGCCGGATATTTCAACTCCTTCGATATTACCCGTTTCGCAATCAAACAGCACATCTTTTATAATGCCCAATTCCTCGCCTGCTCTTGAATATACCTTCATTTCCATAATCTTATCCTGCCTGGCTCCATTTACTTGAGCCCCATCCCTATTAACTCCATCCCTATTAACTTCATTCTTTCTAACTCTATCCCTTTTAATACCATCCTTTTTATATCCCATGTATTGCTTTGCAGTTTCGGACCTTATAATAACCGCATCTTCTCCTATTTTACTTATATCTTTTAATAAAATTATTCTCTTTTTTTGCATGATGCCGTTTTCTTGCAGCAAAATCGCCTTAGCCTGTTTTTCTTCCATGCAGTATAATACATCCTTAATTATTCCAAGCTTTTTGTTATTACCGGTGCAATAAACAGGCAACCCCACAACTTTGCTATGTTTTTCCAAGTGCCATCTCTCCATGTGCAGATTTCACAGCATTTTCACAATATTTCACACTATTTTCACATTATTTTAACAACATTTTACAGCTTTTCATAACATCAAGTTCCATAACACTTTTTTAAGCGTAAAGCTTCACAAAACTTTACAATGTAGAGTTTCACAACATAAAAACAAGCATTCTTATTTACACGAATTTATTATTTCTTATTTTATAAAAAAAATTCAAATTTAAATGCAGTACTTGCCCAAAACCACAAGAACCTTGCACAAGATCCTTGTTTACTTAATATACTAAGTGCTTAATTTATCCCAAATGGTTGTTGCTGCTGAACCTGTGACATCATTTACCTCCTTGCTTTTAAAGTCTTTAGATGTTACATTAATGATGTTACATTAATAATGTACACAATATTATTAACTTTAACTTGCACGAAGACCTGTAAGAAGGTAACAGTTACACCAAATAGCCCTCTAAAGAAAAACCTTATCTGCTAGTACAATGGTGGCATAAAACTATATATCAAACCTGGGTTTGACACTATTGTATCCTTTGCAGATGTTGACAGGGCTTTGGAGGAGGTTGATTTATGAAGAAATATTTAAAGCATACCGGGATTTTTGTTTGCATTTTTACATTGTGCGGCACCGCCCTATGGGGTGCGTGGCAGCTTTGGTTTAACCCTTATCGCAGTACGGTGAGCAATTTACGTCCGTCCGAAGAATTGGAAACTGTATTAACCTCGCAGCAAGCAGTCGAGGATTTGGATTATCTTGTACAGCGCTTGGCAGAGCGCCATCCTGCCTGTATAAACGCTCTGCCCGATAACATTCAGCTTGAATATGAACGGGAGCGCGCAGCAATTTCTGCGTTTCCGGAAGTGCCGGTTTTGTCGCTTTGGCAAAGTGCAGCGCGTGTTTTGAGTAGTTTAGGAGACGCTCACACCACTATAGGAGTTAATTATGAAAACAGGGTGCGCTTGCCTCTCACCTTCGCATGGAAGGATGGCACACTGTCCTGTTCAGGCGGTGAATATGACGGGTATATCGTGGTTGAAATCGGAGGCATTACGGCTGACAACCTCTACCAACGCTTTCTTACCCAGTTTTCCTATGAACTGGAGTCCTGGGCGCGGTATTCCTTTGCCTCACGGTTAAATCGCGCTGAATATTTGTCCTTTGTTGGCGTTGATATACAGGCGGCCATTCCCCTCGTGCTGGAAAAACCAAATGACGGCAGCCGCATAACCGTAACGCTTGAGCTGTGTGAAAGTGTCACTGCCAGTGAAAAAAAAGCAGGAGCAAATTTCGGTTATTCGGTTGATTCATCTCTTGGTATTGGGATTTTCGCTCTTCGTCAATGTGTATATGATGAAAAATACAAGAACGGCCTGCGGGATTTCTTTGTGGCTGTCCAGGAAAACAACATCCATAGCGTGATTGTGGATTTAAGGAGCAATCCGGGTGGAAACTCGCTGGTTGCGAACGAATTTATCCGCTATCTTCCGGCAGAAAGTTATCTTACCGGTACCTCCGAGGTTCGTTTTGGCCCAATCCTATGGAAGTACAAGCCGCATAGCCGGAAAAACCAACAGCTTACCCCGGTCTTTTCGGGCGATGTATATGTGCTGACCGGGGCAGATACGTTTAGCTCGGCCATGGACTTTGCAACATTGA
>JAAZDH010000279.1 GCA_012512865.1 Clostridiaceae bacterium
AAAAAAGGTTTTTCAATTTTGTGATCCTTGAAATACCCGACCTGGTTGCAGTTTTTGCAAGTCTCACCGTATGCCCGCACAGCTTTTTGGTACCTTTCAGGAGAAATTTCGCCGGGAACGAGAGAATTTTAAAAACTAATCTTACCGGATATGTTAATATGAATAAAATAAGCTTTACAGCCTTTATAGTAAAATTTAAAATAGCAACAGAACATGATATTATAATTTTGCTCAGGAGAAGCATATATACTGCCGCACCTGCAAATGCCCCGATAAAAATGTACCCCCGTATCTCCCCCTCATTGGTATAATGGACAAATAAAAACATTACTATTACGGCAATAATCCAAAACAATATATCTTCAAGGTGCAAAAAGACAACGCTTGTTTTTACAATCCTTCGTTTAATCCTGAAAATATCGTATATAAATGCAATAAGCATCCCGCCAAGCAAGGAATATAAAAAAACATACAATTCGGTAATTATAAACGACGGCACAATATAATTCACCAGCTTTATCTGAACATCTTGCTGAAAAGCCCTGGTTTCTTTGTGCTTTGGCTGTCCCTGTCACTATATTCACAGCTGATTATATCACCTTCGATATTCAACTCGGAACTATCAAGATTTAACTTGCTAATACGCAGGTCATTCCCGTGAATAATCAAAATCCCCATTTCCGTGTCTACAACAACGCATTCATCGTTAAAGCTTTCAACATCTATGACTCCTGATATACTTAGCTTTTGCCTGTTTTCCAGTATTAAATTTTGTGTTTTCAGCTTTATAGCTTTTTTCTCCTCCGGCATCCTGCCCCCTCCTCCTGCTACCCATATCCCGCGCCAGCCAGTCTTGTTTTATTTATATGCATGTACATGCAAATAAATTACTGTATTATTTCATTACCCGATTATCTTAATCATTTTTGCCGCCTCCGCCTTGGATGCGTTTTCAGCAACAGAAACCACTTCCACCCTGGTGCTCTTGTTGGCAAAATGAATCTCAACTATATCTCCTTCTTTTACCTCAGAGGATGGTTTTACCACCCTGCCGTTTATTGTAACTTTACCCAGGCTGCAGATTTCATTTGCAACAGTACGCCTTTTTACCAGCCTGGCAACTTTCAGGAATTTGTCGATTCTCATCCAATCCTGCCCCCTTTGAGTCTTCTTTATTTTCTCCAGCTCTTTATTTCTTCAACATCTTCATTTCCTGGATATCTATGTTTCTCTTTATTTCCTGGTATCCCCGGTTTAGCTTCCAACAAAAAAGCTTCAATTCATCATTGAAGCTTTTAGTTTGTTTTTATTTCTTTTTTCCTGCACTAGCTGTTAATCTTGTCTTTTAGGGCTTTACCCGCCCTGAAAATAGGCACTTTCGACGCTTCAATAGTAATCTCTTCTCTTGTCTGGGGATTAATCCCTTTTCTTGCCGCCCTCTCCCTCACTTCAAACGAACCGAACCCGACAAGCTGGACCTTTTCACCTTTTACAAGAGCTTCCTCGATACTTTCCACCATTGCATTCAATGTTTTTTCAGCATCTTTCTTTGTCATCCCGCTTTTTTCAGCAATACTGGTAACCAAATCTGCCTTGTTCATCTTATTACCTCCTTTTTAATGTGGTTTTTATTAATATGTTTATTAATTTTTGTTTTATTATTTTTGTTTTCCATTTATGTTAAGAGTTTTTGCTTCATTCCACAATTGGTCCATCTCTGCAAGCGTCATATCTTCCAGCTTTTTTCCTGCTTCAATGCTTTTCTTTTCAATGTACTCAAATCTATCTATAAATTTTTGCACTGTTTTCATTAAGGCAATCTCCGGCTGTACTTGCAAAAACCTGGCCAGGTTGACTAAAGCAAAAAATACATCGCCAACTTCATCATTTATTCTTTCCACATTTTTACTCTTATATACATCCTTTAATTCCTGTATTTCCTCGTAAACCTTATCAAATACGTCCTCTATGTTATCCCAGTCAAACCCTACCTGGGCAGCTTTTTGCTGTACTTTCCAGCTCCTCATCAATGCGGGCAGGTTTCCCGGGATGCTCTTTAAAACCTCCGTTTGCGTCAGCATCCCTTTTTCCCTCTTCTTTATATTTTCCCAGTTGTGCACCACTTCATGCGGGGTATTCGCCGTATCATTCCCAAAGATATGCGTATGCCGCGTGATTATTTTCCTGCATATTCCGTTTATAACGTCATCAATGTCAAACTGCCCATTCTCTTTCGCTACCTGTGAATGAAACACCACCTGTAAAAGAACATCCCCCAGTTCTTCACATAACATATCCTTATCTTCCAGGTCTATAGCTTCCATTACTTCATAAGTTTCTTCAAGGAAATATTTCTTTAAACTCTTGTGGTCCTGTTCCCTATCCCAAGGGCAGCCCTTCTCGCTTCTTAAAAGGGACATGATTTCCAGCAAATCATTAAAATCATATTTTTCTTTTAGCAAGATTCCATCTCCTCTATATGATACTTTCCAGCCATTTAACCCTGCCCTCTCAATTACTGAGAATCATGTACTTATTATTACCATAAAACCTGCATAAAATCAATAGCGAAACGTCCCTTTGCTTCCAACGGGAAGGTCCACCCGCTTGTCTCCCCCTGCCCCCGGCTGCAGCAACTCCCGTCTTGCTCTTGTCCCGGCCTCCTGTCCTGCACCGGGCAAAGAATAAAAAAAGCAGGTAAGCCCGGCTTACTTGCTTTTTTTATTTATTTTTTAACTTGCTTTTTTGCTTATTTACTTGTATTTTATCTTTTGTTTATCATGTTGCATATCATGTTGCATATGCTGTATATCATCTTGCATATCTAATGTATTCCATGTTTTTATTTCTGATGTACATCATATCGTATTTCACTCTTCGGCATCCCGCAGTCACATTACCTGCACTTACCGTACCACCCCAACTACTGTTCCACCTGTTTGCCCAGGAAAACCGCTGCGGATTCCGCAAGCTTTTCCTCAACATCGCCCATCTGGGCATCGGGACTGGTAGATAGCAATATAACAGCTCCTATCGGATCTCCCTCAGAGATAATCGGTTTTACAATCTGTGATGTATACGGCACTTCTTCGGTCTCATCAGCGGTTATCCTTATGGTGTTCTTTTCAGCAGGAGATCTTGCAATAACTGTGGATTTCTCGTGAATTACCCTTTCCAACTCCTTGCTCAAGGATTTGTCGACAAAATCTTTCTTTGAAGCCCCCGAAACAGCAATTATCGAATCCTTGTCAGCTATGCAAGTTATATAACCGCTGGTCTTATGAAGAGATTCCGCGTATTGACTCGCAAATTCGCTTAATTCGCCAATAGGCGAGTACTTTTTAAGTATTATCTCTCCTTCTTTATCGGTAAATATCTCCAGAGGGTCTCCTTCCCGGATCCTCAGTGTTCTCCTTATTTCTTTCGGTATTACAACCCTTCCAAGGTCATCTATCCGTCTTACAATACCCGTCGCTTTCAAAGAAATTACCTCCTTAAAATACTAAAATTTAATCACAATCCTAGTATTATTTTTTTACAGGAGTTTTATACATCCAAAGGAAGGCCAACGGAAATTTGTTGCCTTCAAAGGAAAGCTAACGGGAACTTCTTTCATTGCCTTATTGCTCTATTGCCTTGTTACCGTGTTGCTTCGATTTACCTTATTGAATTATAAACAGATTCATTTTTTACAACTTTATACTTGGAGTCCTTCTTCCATTCTTCCATTCTTTCAATATATTTTGCATACTTGGCGCCATTAACCCCAAATTCCCTGTATTCTTTCGCACATCTCAAGCTGATGGGCTCCCCGGCTTCGATTTTTTCTTCGACCTTGATAATGTGATACCCGTAGTCGGTTTCGGTCATGTCGACCCCTCCGGGTTCCAGGCTGAAAGAAAGATCTTCGAATTCCGGCATCATATAACCTTTACCAAATACATAGTCCCCGCCATGTTCCGCCGAGCCGGTATCTTCAGAGTATTCCTTGGCAAGCTGGGCAAAATCTTCGCCGCTTTTTGCCCTTTCAAGCAGTTCCTCGGCTTTCTTCTTAGCTTCCGTAATCTTGTCTTCAGGTAATTTTTCCCCGGTTTCCAAATCCATGGTCGCTACCAGTATATGCCTGGCCCACACCGCTTCCTGGCCGTTCATCCTGAAACTTGAATCTTTGAAGGCATCCGGGAACCTGTTATAATATTCTTCTACTTCTTCTTCGCTTACTGTTATGGATTCCATTTCATTGCTAAAAAACTTGTTTCTAAGGAGGTAATCCTTATAAATCTTTTTAAATTCATCCAGGGTTATGCCGTAATATTCCTTGTAAGCCTTATTGGCGGCAGATTTGCTGTTGTTATACTGGGCAATTATTGAACTAATGATATTCTCAACACCCTCAATTTCAGTTTTATCCAGTGAAATTTTTTGTTCTCTTGCTTTCAATAACTGGATTTTAAACTCCTGTAAATTTTCAAGGGTTTTCCTTTTTGCAATATCTATGGCCTTTTCCCCGCCTGTTATTGCGGTATCCCAGAAAGTTTCCGGGTCCGGGTTTTCTGCGATATCCAGCATGTTATTTTTTTCTTGTTCTAAAAAGAACATAAACTCTGAAACGCTTATTTTCTCCCGTCCCACTGAAGCCACAAAGCTCCTGGAATACGTTGAAAAAGCCGCTGCAATGGCAACCGCGACTATTATCACGGCAATTGCGATACATGTATACAGTACATATATATTTTTATTTCCGTAATGCTTTTTTCCCCCGGCTTTTTTACTTAATATTTTAGTTTTGCTAGTACCACTAGCATCATCAATGCGGTTTACAATACTGTTTTTCAAAATATATCCTCCTCTTTTTTGCAGTCTTGGTTTTATATTCTTATATATTTAAATTTTGTTTGCACATATTTTATTTACATGTAAATATTGCCTTCAAGTCCTTTTCATGCATCTTGTTTATTTAATTATACATCAAGTACCCGTATTACTTCAAAGCTTTTAATATCATGTAATAAAATCTTAACATTGTCAATGAGGTTTTCTCTATTAATTCCAGGCAATTTAAATTGTAAATAAGGAGTGGTCCCGGCATTGAACAATATCCTGCCCTTGTATTTAGCGTTCGCGGCAAGCCTTGAGAAAGCCTCGACATTTATGCTTTCCTTATCCCTAAGCTGGAGAATTATTGAACCATCCTTTTCATACACAGATGAAAAACCCAGGCTCCTCAAAAGGGCTTTTATATAGGCAATCTGTATCAGGTTCTCAACCGGGGTGGTAAATTCTCCATAGCGGTCAAGCAATTCTTCCCTTACATCAAGTACATCCTCCCTTGTTTCGATGGAGGCGATTTTTTTGTACATTTCAATTTTTCCGGTTTGCGAGCTTATGTAACTGTCGTCTATATATGCATTGATTTTCAAATCTACGGTTACTTCGACATCTTTTCTTACAGGTTTTTCACCTTTCAGCTCTTTTATCGCCTCGTCAAGCAGCCTGCAATACATGTCGTAACCTACGGCTTCCATGTGTCCATGCTGCTCGGGCCCTAAAAGGTTTCCCGCTCCCCTTATTTCCAGGTCCCTCATGGCAATCTTGAAACCGGAGCCGAATTCCGTGAACTCCCTTATGGTGTTAAGCCTTTTTTCAGCATCTTCAGTTAAAATTTTATCCTTGTTATAAGTTATATAGGCATATGCCTGCCTGTTTGAACGCCCCACCCGCCCTCTCAGCTGGTACAATTGTGCAAGGCCCATTCTATCCGCATCTTCCACGATTATGGTATTTACATTGGGCATGTCAAGCCCGGATTCTATTATCGTCGTACATACAAGGACATCAAATTCCCCGTTTAAAAAAGACATCATCACTTCCTCGAGCCTTTTTTCCTCCATTTGGCCGTGCGCGATATCTATCCTTGCCCCGGGAACCAATTCTTGTATTTGCGCCGCCTTAAACTCGATGGTTTTCACCCTATTGAAAAGGTAATAAACCTGCCCTCCCCTGGCCAGCTCCCTGGTAATGGCATCTTTAATTATCTCGCGGTCATATTCCATCACGTATGTTTGTACAGGATAACGGTCTTCGGGAGGTTCTTCTATAACACTTATATCCCGTGCACCCACCAGCGACATGTGAAGCGTCCTTGGTATGGGGGTTGCCGTAAGCGTAAGCACATCAACATCGGGACGGATGTTCTTCAGCCTTTCCTTGTGGAGAACGCCAAAACGCTGCTCTTCATCGATAATTAACAAGCCCAGGTCCTTGAAATGTATATCCTTTTGCAGCAGCCTATGGGTACCTATCAATACATCAACATGCCCCCTTCTCAAGTCCTTCAGTATCCTGTTCTGCTCCGCCCTCGTCCTGAACCTGCTTATCATTTCAATGGCAACGGGAAAGTCCTTCAGTCTTTCTTTAAAATTGTTGTAATGCTGCTGGGCCAATACCGTGGTAGGCACAAGGAAAGCAACTTGCTTTCCATCCATTACCGCTTTAAACATTGCCCGCAGGGCTACTTCCGTTTTTCCGTATCCCACGTCCCCGCACAGCAGCCTGTCCATGGGTTTTTCCTGTTCCATGTCCCTCTTTATTTCTTCCGTGCACCTTAACTGGTCTTCAGTCTCTTCATACGGAAACAAATCCTCGAATTGTTTTTGCCATACGGTGTCCTTTGAAAATGCAAAGCCCTTGATGGTTTCCCTACGGGCATACAGCTTTATTAACTCCTCGGCCAGTTTTTTTAAAGATTCCTTTACCTTCCTTTTTGTCGTTACCCAGTCACTTCCGCCCAGTTTGCTTAACCTTGGTGTTTTCCCCTCGGATCCTATGTATTTCTGAACAGTATCCAGCTGGCTCGTGGGTACATAAAGCAAATCCCCCTGCCGGTACATTATTTTTATGTAGTCCCTGGTGGTTTTTTCAACAACGAGTTTCTCAATCCCGAGGTACTGCCCTATGCCATGGACCTGGTGCACCACGTAATCACCGGGGTTGAGGTCCGTGAACATGCTGATTTTAACTCCATCAGCCCTCTTTCTCCTTTTTCTTACTCTCCTGGCATGCCCTAAAAACTCACTGTAACTTATCACGGCGAGCCCGATGGAAGGGTATTCAAATCCCCTGTTAAGGCTTCCGCCTGTTATAATCACGCTCCCCGGCACCAGTTCCAAGTCCCTGCCTTCTTCATATACCGCTTCAATATTATTATTTTGAAGTTCATTACGAAGCCTTTCCCCGTGTGCGGGAGTTCCGGCTAAAATAACAATCCTGCTGCCTTTTTTCTTCCAGCCTGCTATGTCATTTGCGAGCATATCAAAAAACCCGCGGTACGAAGGAAGCTGCTTGCACAATATGCCGTAATTCCTGGGTATACCGGGTTTCAAGCTGTATCCCGCATCCTCGTAAGCCATGGTGCTCATATGCACGTTGGCCCTGTTTTCCAGCTTTCTTTCCGTATCCTCGTAATAATGGTATATTTCGATATTTGCAGGCAATATTTTCGCTTTTCCCAGGAGCTCCTTGCAAGTTTCATGGTGTTCATGGAGCAGGTTCTTCATTCTTTGAACTATTCGCGGGGGCTCATCCAGGAACACCAGCGTATCCTCTCCAATATAATCCAGCAAGTGCCCTCCCATGACGGGTATATACGGTATATACCTGTCTATGCCCGGGAAGTGGGGGTTTGATTCAAAACGTTCAATATCCCTTTTGATGTTTTCATAAAGCTTCTCTATAAAACCTTTAAAATCCGGGTCTCCTCTTTTCTTTAGCTTCAATCCGTCTTTCACGTAATCATCCAGGTCTTTCCTTATGTTATCCACGGTTTCTTTAATCTTGCCGGCAGGGCATATTACTTCCCTGGCAGGTAAAATTTTTAAGCTTTCAATATTATTTACGGAACGTTGGGTCAAGGGATCAAATATCCTTACGGAATCAATCTCATCACCAAACAACTCTATCCTGGTAGGCTCTTCCCGGTCAACGGGAAATACGTCTATTATTCCCCCTCTAACGGAAAACTGGCCTTTCCCTTCTACCATGTATACCCTTTCATATCCCATGTCCACCAGTTTCTCAAGCAAATAATCCAGGTTTATCCTGTTTCCGGCCGAAAAAGTCAAAATATTGCCTGCAAAAAAACCCGTTGACGGCAACTTGTGTGAAATCGCTTCAATTGACGTAACAATAAACCGGTATCTTCCCTCCAGGACCCTTTCTAGGGCTGCTACACGTTGAAATATCGCATCATTGCTCTTGGCTTCCACGTCATGGTACAAGATTTCCTTGGTCGGAAATAAGACCGCATCATCTCCGCAAAAAAATAAAAAATCCTCGTAAAAACGCCTTGCCTGGATTTCATTATGTGTAATAAACAGTCCTTTCAAGCCAAGGTGGCTTGCTAAAGCAAAAGCTACATGGGCCTTTTGTGAATCCGATAGTCCCGTGACTGCAGTACTTGTCCCGGCCTCGCCGCCTTTCAGCGTTTTTAATATTTTATTGTATTCTTCCAATTCTAAAAGAGGTTCTATTATCCAATTCATCAGGATTATTCCAATCTGCCAGTATTGCCAGCATTATTAGTATTATTAGTATTACTAGTATTATCAACATTACCAGTATTACCAACATTATCAGCATTACCAGGTTGTTCATGTATATTTCCGGCATTATCCCGGCCTGCTTGCATTATTATAATAATATTCCGATCTATTTTATTCCAGCCTGTCTAACTTTCTTTAACATTCTCCCCGGTTTTGCTGTTAAACTCCGCCATTGCCATGTCAATTCCTTCTTCAATTATTGTAATCACGGCTCTGGCAGCATTCATAATGCTGCGAAAAACAATATCCCTTTCCTCCGGGGTGAATTCTCCAAGCACATAATCAACCATATCCACGTTTTCAGGTGGTTTGCCAATCCCTATTCTCACTCTTGGAAAACAATCGGCCTGCAATTGATATATAACGGATTTCATTCCATTATGGGTACCGGCGCTTCCGCTTCTGCGTACCCTTATTTTACCTAAAGGCAGGTCAGAATCATCATATACAAGTATTAAGCGTTCGACGGGAATTCCATACCACGCCAGTATATCCCTTATACTTTCCCCGCTGGCGTTCATATACGTTTGCGGCTTTACAAGCAGCACTTTCTTTTCATTTAGGAATCCTTCCAAGGTAATGGCCTTGTGCTCGATTTTCCCGGTTTTTCGTATGCTTATGCCAAGTTTTTCCGTAAGTACATCAATAGTCCAAAAACCTACATTATGCCTGGTGTATATGTATTTTTTCCCCGGATTCCCAAGCCCGGCTATAACGTAAATCTCTTCCAAGTATGGCTCTCCTTCCGTTGATTTTCCTCCTGTTAACACATGCTTCTAATATACTTCTAATATATTTCTTTCTAATATACTTCTAATACATATCTGCATGTATTGCTTGCTTCCCTTAACATTTTCCACGTAATTTCACAAGCACTTTTCGTTTTGTGCTGTCATTTTACACTAAATCCCCCGTCCAATTCGTGCTAAATCCGTGCCAATTTCCTCGTAAAATTACTCATCTCCCGTGATACTTACGCATCCCTTGTAAAAAAACCGCTCATACCTTGTAAAAACTATGCGTACCTTGCAAAACTGCGCATCCTTTTCAAAAACCGCGCACCTTTTGCGCGTGACAATACCCCCGCCCCGTGTCACCCGTGTCACCGCCCCCGTGTCACGTAAAAAGCGCACTGATAGACATATCGCCATAGATCCTTTCAATAGCTTCCGCAAATATGGGGGCCACCGAAAGGGACTCTATTTTGTCTATCTGCTTTTCCTTGGTCAAGGGTATTGTATTAAGCAAAACGACTTTCTTTATTTCGGAGTTCTTTATCCTTTCAATTGCAGGAGGCGATAAAACCCCATGGGTTGCACATACATATATCTCCTTTGCCCCTGCTTTCCCCATCTCGGCGGCAGCATTGACAATGGTACCTGCCGTGTCTATCAGGTCATCTATCAATATGGCTTTTTTATTTGAGACATCTCCGATTATATTCATAACTTCACACTCGTTGGCCTTCGGCCTTCTCTTGTCCACAATGGCAATAGGAGCATCAAGCCGCTCGGCCAGCTTTCTTGCCCTGGTCACGCTTCCTACATCAGGAGATACTACAACTATGTCATCAAGGTCATCAAATTTCTCCTTGAAATGCTCGGCCAGGATAGGTATTCCATGCAGGTGGTCCACGGGTATGTCGAAGAATCCCTGGAGCTGGGGCACATGCAAATCCATGGTCAGTACCCTGTCAGCACCGGCAACGGTTATGAGATTGGCTACCAGCTTGGCTGAAATCGGGTCCCTGGCTTTTGCCTTTCTATCCTGCCTTGCATACCCAAAGTACGGTATAACCGCGGTAATTCTTCCTGCAGAAGCTCTTTTCAAGGCATCAATCATTATAAGGAGTTCCATTAAATTATCATTTACAGGATTACATGTAGATTGAATAACAAATACATCGGAACCCCTCACTACTTCACCTATATTAATTTCAGTTTCCCCATCCCTGAACTTTCCCACCGTGGCAAGTCCAACTGGCAACCCGATTCTTTCCGCTATTTCTTCAGCCAAGGCCCTGTGAGAGTTGCCTGAAAAAATTTTAATATCTTTCCCATGCAAATTCATTTCTTACCCTTCCTTCTGTTTTTCTTATTCTTCTATATTTTTGTTTTTGCACGGAGAATCATTTAAAGCTTGCAACAGCAGAGCTTATTTAAAATTCTTGCTTATTATTACCTCATATATTGTTATATATTGTTTTCTTGCATGCCATTATCCTGCATATTGTTGCCCTGCATGCTTTATATGCGTAAATAATCTTTTCCTGTTATTCCTGCATCCTTGGTTTATTCCCCTGCTTTCTCCTCCCTTTCCATGCCTCTTTTTTTAACCCACTCTTCTTTTATCACCTGCCTTTCCCTTGCTATTGCGAGGGAATACTCAGGAACATCACTTGTAATTGTTGATCCTGCGGCAATATATGAATTATCCTTAACTTCCACGGGAGCTATAAGGTTTACATTACACCCTATAAATGCATTATTCCCGATGATTGTCCTGCTCTTCACCTTGCCATTGTAGTTTACCGTAATGGCACCGCATCCTATATTGGTATTTCTGCCGACAATAGCATCTCCTACGTATGAAAGGTGTGATATTTTTGTCTTGTCACCGATGCTGGAGTTTTTCAATTCAACAAAATCGCCGATTCTAACATCGTTTCCAACCCGGTTCCCGGGCCTAATGTAAGCAAAAGGCCCAACCTTGGTTTTATCCCCTATGATGCTTTCAATAATTACGGAGTTTTGAACCTCAACCTTGTTCCCTATCACGGAAGAAATTATCCTGCTGCCCGGCCCGATTATGCAATCTTCTCCTATTTCACTCCTTCCCTCGATTATCGTTCCCGGGTAAATAACGGTGTCCATGCCTATTTTCACGCCTTCGTCAATAAACACCGAATCCGGCTCTATAATAGTCACGCCTTCCCGCATATGGTTTTCGTTAATTCTTTTCCCTATTATCCGTGACACAAGGTGAAGCTGGACCCTGTCATTAATTCCAAGTATTTCCTGGGGATTTCCCACCGTGTAGGCGCCCACCCTGGCTCCATTTTTTAGAAGAATCTCGATCGTATCGGTTAAATAAAACTCTCCCTGGTCGTTTTTATTATCAAGCTCTCCCAGGGCAGATAACAAATCCTTTATACAAAAGCAGTACATACCGGAGTTAATCTCCTTTATACTTCGCTCTTCCAAGGTAGCGTCAACATGCTCTACTATCCTGAGCACATTCCCTTCACTGTCCCTTATTATCCTGCCATATCCCGTTGGGTCCTCCAACACGGCAGTAACAACCGTGGCATCAAAACCATTGCTTTTATGGAACTCAACAACACTTTTTATGGTATCTGAAGAAACGAGGGGTGTATCCCCGTATAAAACGAAAACAAGTCCTTTTCCGTTACTTTCTTCACACAAACCATTTAACAATTTTTCCGCCTGCATTACCGCATGGCCTGTCCCAAGCTGCTTTTCCTGGGTTACATACTGGTATTTATCACCCAGGCACTCCTTTACCTCACCGGCTTGATGGCCAACCACGACTACAGTACTTGTAATCCCGGCTCTTTCTGCTGCATCACAAACCCACTTTATAATTGGTTTCCCGCAAATCCTGTGTATGACTTTCGCATGCTTTGATTTCATCCTTTTTCCTTCTCCAGCCGCCAATACTAGCGTAATTAACATATTATTCACCCTGTATCCCTTCCTTTCAAATACTATTTTCTCATTTTTAGCTGGAATTTTCAACTTGTTTTGACTTGCAACATCACTTGTTTTATGTTGGCATACCGGTAAAGAAAGGGCACGAAATAAGCATGCAGCAAACCATATGCAAAGGACAGGCATGCAAAAAAAAAGCCTGCATTTGGCCTTGCAGGCTGACATAAAACATTTCCTCCATTATTATTCAATAACGCCATCTTATTTATTATTTCTCAAGGCTCAAGAACCAGTTTTCGTTCCCCCAGCTTTTTATTTCTTTATTCGTCTATTGTTTTTTATCTTTTGTTTTACCAATCCAAAACAGCTTTTTTATACAGTTTCAGATTCAGTATCAACCGGTTCCTGGTTCTCGGTTGCTGCCACTTCATACTTTTCAAGAATTGCTCTTTGAATTCTTTCTCTCGTAGCAGCATTTATCGGGTGTGCTATGTCCTTAAATTCACCACTGGGAGTTTTTCTGCTTGGCATTGCGATGAACATACCGTTTTGACTTTCAATTACCTTTATATCATGGACAACAAAATCATTGTCAAAGGTAACCGAAACAACAGCCTTCATCTTGCCTTCCGTGTCAATTTTCCTAATACGAATGTCGGTAATTTCCATTGATGTTACCACCTTCCGTTTTAAGTTGTAACTAATATATTCGATACAAAATTCATTTTCCCTGCTTTTTTTCTATATTTTTCTTATATTTTTTTGCCATATTCTCTCGATGGTTCGAATAAAAATTGATTTTTTAAACGTAAAACTGGAGTTTGCAAGTTTTCAACAAGATAGTTTTTTGTTTTGCCATATTATGAATCATGTAAATTATATGCACCCTTTTTAAAAGGTTGACCTTAAACTGGGAAGAACTTCCTGGTTGCAATACTAAATGTTAAAACCATACTATTTATTAAAAGAGAAGAATTGTTATTAGCCTGTTAAATGTCAAATGTCAAGTATAAATAATGTAAAATCAATAATAGTAATCAACGGCAATAATTAATGATATAATAATTGTGTAATAATTACGCTATAAAATAGCGTATCAGTTCCAGGCCAAAGGGTTATAATGTTGAAAGGTATAAAGCTGAAAAGCATATAAACAATTATTTTATTAATTTTTGCAGGAGAGTGTCTTATGAATATAAATTGTTATAATGAAAATGAAACAATGAAAAAAACCGTCACTGATTCCATTATTAAAGATTTTTCCGCCCCGGGAAAATCAAAACACATACATTTCATAGGTATAGGCGGAATAAGTATGAGCGGACTGGCAGAAATAGCGATGAGTTTCTGGCATAAAGTTTCCGGTTCTGACTTAAGACCTTCAAACATTACCCAAAAGCTGGAGAGAAAAGGGGCGCTGGTTTACCACGGCCATAGTGAAGAAAATATAAATAATCCTGATATGGTAGTTTATACTGCCGCAGTAAAAGAAGACAACCCTGAATTGAGGAAAGCATTAGTTGAAAACATACCGGTCATTGACAGGGCAACCATGCTGGGGCTGTTAATGAAAAAGTATCCTTACAGCGTTGCAGTTTCCGGGACACACGGAAAAACAACCACGACATCCATGATTGCCATGATAATGCTGGAATCAGGGCTGGATCCGACCATACATATAGGCGGGGAGCTGGCTTACATAGGAGGCACCACGAGGATAGGAAGCAGTGGCTATTTTGTTACCGAGGCCGACGAGTACTGCGAAAGTTTTCTGAAGCTGTTTCCCCATATCGGTGTTATCATGAACATAGAATTTGACCACCCGGATTATTATAAAAACTTGGAGCATATTAAAAACTCCTTTTTAAAATTTGCACGGAATGTGCAGGAGAAAGGGCATGTGGTCGCATGTGCCGACAATGAAAACCTTTTTTCCATTCTTCCCCTCATACCGGCAAACATCGTGAATTATGGCATAAATAACATGAGCAATGAAAACAAGGCTGATGCATATACATGGAGTGCAAAAAATATTGAACATGACGAGTCAGCGGGATGCACTTCATACATCCTTTCAAACAAGGGGCAGGATATTGATATCATTAAACTAAATGTGCCCGGCATTCATAATGTATATAATTCACTTGCCGCCATTTCCGCGTGCCGGTTGCTGGGATGTGATATCAAGGACATAAAGGATGCCCTGTTAAAGTTCAGGGCGCCCCATAGACGCTTCGAATTAAAAGGAATAATGAATAATATTAAAATTGTAGACGATTATGCTCACCATCCCTCGGAAATAAAAGCAACGCTCAGGGCTGCAAGGCATAACAGCCGCTCCCGTATATGGTGCATATTCCAACCCCATACATATTCCAGGACAAAAGCACTGCTGGAGGATTTTGCATCCGCTTTTGCCGATGCCGATATTGTGATCCTGGCCGATATTTACGCGGCCAGGGAAACTGACAACAACGAAATAAACTCGGAAATCCTCGCGGAAAAAATAAATGCCCATGGGAAAAAAGCAATATATATGGCGGGTTTTGATGATATTGCGCACTACGTGGAAAACAATGCCCGGCCGGGTGATATGATAATAACAATGGGAGCAGGAGACATATACAAGGTAGGGGAAATATTACTAAAAAACTCCCCTCCCGCAACGGCAGTGTAACGGCAGCTTAACAGCAAACCACTTGTAATCCGCTTATCAACCGCATATAACTTCTAATAATCCATTTATATGATGGTTATAAGCTAGCTACAATTCGCTTTTAATTCACTTATAAATCCGCTAAATCCGCCAATAATCCCACGGCATGCCTACCTATAATTTCCCGGCATCGACCATGGCAAACTTTATCTCGCCTTCTGCCGCTGCTTGCCCGTCCACCATGGCAGTCACCTTGACCTTGGCCATACCCATTTTCAGCGCCAGGATATCCGCTTCCAGCTTTAAAACATCCCCCGGCACAACCTGCCTTCTGAATTTGACAGAATCTATGCCTGTAAACAACCCCAGCTTCCCTTTATTCTCTTCGAGGGCTGCGACGGCAATCCCTGCAGTCTGTGCAAGGGCTTCAACAATCAGTACGCCAGGCATGACAGGGTATCCTGGAAAGTGCCCCTGGAAAAACGGCTCATTTATTGTAACATTTTTTATAGCTACAGCCCTTTTACCAGGCTCAACCTCTAGCACCTTGTCCACGAGCAAAAATGGATACCTGTGGGGTAGCATATTTTGAACCTCAATATTATTTAACATAACATGCAACACCCTCTTTCCGCGTATACCGGCAAAAAAACATTAAGCCGCAAATCCTGGTGTTTTTGCGGCTCTTGTATTGGAGCTGGTGGACGGATTCGAACCCCCGACCTGCTGATTACAAGTCAGCTGCTCTACCTGCTGAGCTACACCAGCACCTGTTTTTATAATGCCCGGGAACTTGCTAACCCGGTAATTGCTGCTTGCAATTCCCGTTTAACTCTCCCTGCCTGATATAGTATAGCAAGGTAATACTCCCGTGTCAACATTTTTTTGAGACGCAGGACGACAGGAAATAAAAGGTTTATACTTGTTTGCCCGGCTTAAGCATCAACAATGATTTCAACTATGGCACCAACTATAATATTAATAATACCTGCTATTATACCAGCTAAAAAATCAGCTATACTTTTCATAGCACACGATCTCGGACAAAGATTTCCGCGGCCTTGGAGCAGGGTTTACATCGGGGTATCCCAGGGGAATCATGGCAACAACCCTTACCTTGCGAGGTATGCCCAGGATTTCCTTGACCACCTCCTCGTCAAAATGGCCTATCCAACATGTTCCAAGTCCTTGTTCATAAGCCTCGAGTATCATGTACGCAACAGCTATGGAAAGGTCAACCGTGTACCTGTACTGGCCGCATTTCATAATCCTTTCAGGGTCCGTGCCGCATGCAGCAATCACTACGGGCGCCTGCCCGATAAATGTTTGGCCCCCTGCAGCTTCAACCAGTTTTTTTCGTGTTTCTTCATCTCTCACGACTATAAACTTCCATCCCTGGTTGTTATTTGCCGATGGTGATAACCTGGCAGCTTCCAGCACCTTGTTGAGTTTTTCCTCCTCAACCTCCCTTGTGCTGTAACTTCTTACACTCCTTCTTCCCCTGATGGCCGATAAAACATCCATAATCATCACCCTCCCGATACATTATTTTTTATTTGCGGTTTTCTTAATAACAACACCGGCCTAAATTACCAGGTTGAACTAAATTTCCATGCTGAATTACAGTCCCATCATAAACTCGTAAACCATGTCGTCGAAATCCGGTAACCCTTCATGCCCAAAGTCAGGATATATCACCATGTGCTTTTTCGATTTTATTCTATTGTAAGCGGCAAACTGGGTGGACGGGGGACATACTGTATCCTGGAGACCAGTCCCCATCAATACTTCGCCCCTTATCCTTTCAGCCAGGAACTGGACATCAATATATCCCAACTTCGTAAATATTTCATCCTCCCTTTCATGCCTTGGGTCAAACTGCCTGAAATATGTCTTCAGCTCCGCATAGGCATCCTTTGCCAGGTCCATATCCCATACCCGCTTGTAATCACACAAAAACGGGTATGTAGGCGCCAGTTTTTTAATACGCGGCTCCAGCGCCCCGCATGCAAGGGTGAGTCCGCCCCCCTGGGAGCCTCCCAGGACGCCGATCCTATTTTCGTCAACCTCAGGAAATGACATGACTATTTTTGCCAGTTGTGCAGTATCAAGATAAATTTGCCTGAAAAGCAAATTATCGGGATCGGGGTCGTCAAGCCCCCTTATAATATGCCCGTTATATGTATTACCTTTTACTCCGCCCTTATCCTCGGATAATCCGCCTTGCCCCCTGCAATCCAAGGCTGCAACGGAAAAACCTGCTGCAACATAACAAAGCTTGCTTTGCCAACTCCCGCAATTCCCTGAATATCCATGAAACATAATTACAGCGGGATGTTTTTCTTTTGTGTTCTTTGGCCTGATATATTTTGCGTGGATTCTTGCCCCCTTCACACCTGTAAAATAAAGGTCGAAGCATTCGGCAAAAGGCACTTGAAAACCGGCGGGTATTAATTCTATTTCCGGGTCCACGGCATTCATCTCTTTCAATGCTCTTTCCCAGTACTCATCAAAATTTGCCGGGCGAGGATTTGTCCCCTTGTACTGCTTTAATTTATCCAATCCCATTTCAAATAATGCTGGCATGTTTTCGGTCTCCTTAATATCCTGATTCCTTATACAAATTTTTACTGAATTTTTACTGTATATTATTTTAAATCATGTTGTTTCGAGCCAGGTTTTACCTGGGCAGGTTTCCAAATGTTCAGCCCCGCAAGTTGTCATTTCTATCACAACCTGCCGCAAAAATACAATATAATAAAAATACAATATAATTCTAATACATTTCCAACCTGGATTCAATGATTTTAAGAAAGATACCAAGAGCGCCTTTATTCACTGATATATTATTATATATTCTTGATAATCTCGCTTATGCATTGCTCTATATTTTTATTTGAGCAGTCAATGACCTTGTCGCTGTATTTAATATACAACGGGATTCTTTCTTCGTACACATCCTTAAGGCTCATTCCTTTTCTTATGACAATGCCCCTTGTTGTCATATTTGTGATCCTGTTTTCAATTTCTTCGTACGGGACATGCAAGTAAAGAACCTTCCCTTCTTCCTTTATGACATTCATGGCCTTTTCCGAGTAAACTATGCTCCCGCCTGTTGCAACTACACAGTTCTTTAATTTCAGCCCGCAAACAATTCTTTCCTCGATTTTCATAAATGCGTCTATGCCTTCATTATCAATTATGTCTTGCAGCAGCCTGCCTTCAGCTTGCTGGATAACTATGTCCGTATCGACAAAATCCATCCCGAGGGTTTTTGCAAGTAACACTCCCAGGGTGCTTTTCCCGGCACCGGGCATACCAATAAGAATTATGTTCATGTTCTTCCCCCGATAGATATATGCTGGATTTATAGTTAATTAGCAGTAATAAATTAGCAAAAAATTCATATTTAAAACTTTATACATTAAAACTTTATAATATATTTGCATATCAAATTAGGCTACCTTATTAGATTACCAGGTTTAAAGGTGAAGGGTCGCCCACCCGCAAAAAAACAGGGAAATTAAAGCACAAAAAAATATGGAACAACCTTTTTTAACCGTATGTACCAGGTACGGCACCACGCACAGCACCACACAATGGTATAACTCTACAATGCCATTCACCCGTGCCCTGCGCCTGCGGCATCCTGCGCACTGGTTTACGCTGGGCTGTCTTCCAAGCTGGCTAATTATTGTATCAATTAAGGCTATTCCAGTTCCCAGGCTTTAATTTTCAAGCATTGATAAAATTGCTGGTCGGAGTGACTGGATTCGAACCAGCGGCCTCTTGATCCCAAATCAAGCGCTCTAAGCCAAGCTGAGCTACACCCCGCAAAAACATGATAACATATTACGTTGGATATAGTCAAGCACACGGGCGTAATTTTGCCCTGCTATTTTTTGACGCGTGTTTGATGTAAGTTTAACGGAGGTTGATACTTAATATCGTAACCAAATCGTAAATAATACTTAACTTGATACCCTATTGCCCATATTCTATAATTTTATATGGAAGGTTTTATACGTGAGTTTATTTATTTAGTAATTAGCAATTATAGATTATTTGAAATATATGCAGCTACTTGTACATATTTTATTTTGGTAAAGCGGGTCCGGGTATTATTCAAGGAGTCTTCAAGGAGTATCCATGATGTACCCGCGGGATATCCAAAGGGAGCTTTACACTCCCTGCATGAATACCGGAAGGCGTGCAAACAAGAAAGGTGACAAATGAAAAGTGGCAGATGCTAAGGCGAGGATGCAAAAAAAGATATTCGGCCAGGTAAGAAGAGCAATCCACGATTACAGCATGATCCAGGAAGGAGACAAAATTGCCATAGGTGTTTCCGGGGGAAAAGACAGCCTCACTCTCCTTGTTGCCTTAAAAGCCCTGAGTAGTTTTTACCCCGAAAAATTTGAGATAAAAGCAATAACTCTTACTCTCGGAATAGGTAAGGCCGATTTTTCCCCGGTTCAAGACCTATGCAAAAACCTGGGCATCGATTATACTATCGAGAAAACATTGATAGGAAAAATAGTTCTTGAAGCAAGAAATGAAAAGAATCCTTGCTCCCTGTGTGCAAACATGCGGCGAGGCGCTCTTCACAACGCTGCGAAAAGATTGGACTGCAACAAGGTTGCCCTTGGGCATAGCAGGGATGATGTCATTGAAACATTGATGATGAGCATGTTTTACGAAGGGCGTATACATACATTTTCCCCTGTCACCTACCTGGACAGGAAGGATATTTGCGTAATCAGGCCCTTAGTTTATTCTGAGGAGAAAGATATAAAGGGTTTCATAAAATCCCAGGGCATTACAATAATACCAAGCCCCCGCCCCATGACCGGCAAAACCTGCCGCAAGCTGGTGGGTGATTACTTGAAAGAAATCCAGTCGGATATACCCATGGTAAAAGATAATATCTTCAGCGCCATTAAAAGATCGGGCATAGATGGATGGGGCTTGTACCAGGGGCAGAAAAAATCAAGAGAATAATACGCGGAGGTATTATGAGTATTATTATAAATTTTAAGAAACGTACATATAGAAATTCAAATACACGAGGAAAGTCAAATGCTTACAAGGGTTTAAACGCGCATAGGAGCTTAACCAAATGTGAAAGTTTAATTGAGCCTTTATTGAACCAGCCTTTGTTAAAACAATCTTTGTTAAACAAGAATGTAGCGACTTTTGCTAAGAGCTTTGCAAAACAAATATCTATTAAGCAAGTATCTATTATTGCACTTGCACTGGCCGTGTGCTTAAGCTCTCCCGCCCTTGCAACAGCACAGGCGGACGGCCGGGCAGTACAAGCCGGTCAAGTAGCATTTGCAAGCCAGGCGACACAAACCGGTCAAGCAATCCCGGCAAACCAGCCAATTCAATACGATCAGGCAGTTTTTGCAGGCCAGGAAATAAATACCGGCCAGGCAGCCCAACAAACCCTGCAAGCGGTACCAAACCCGCCAAGCTCTCTATTTGACATTATTTATGAATCTTCAACTTCATACCCCATTACTGCAGGGGCAACTTACGAAAACATTAAAAGATTTACATCGGAAGGCTGGCTTAACATCAATGTTATCAGGGTCGATACGGGTAATCCTTACATAAAGCTCGACTCCTTGGTAAATCCCGAATCAATACAAGTATTGACATCCGTCCCGGATCTTGCCCGGTTTAAAAATGCCGCAGGCGCCATAAACGGGAGTTTTTTCAACTGGTCCAGGATTCCCGGTTTAAACAGCCCTATCGGTCCCATGGTGGAATCCGGCACTATCAAAACTGCAGCCAGTGATTTTAACAAGTACGGCAACTCAATGGCGACTTTTGCCATGGACAAGGAGGGCAGGCTGCTTTACGAGTTTTGGAAAACGGACATTAAGCTTGTAAACCAAGATGGTACGGCTATCCCAATAGCCAGGTATAATACCCAGCTTAATAACAATGGAGAGCTTACATTATATGACCGCAATTGGGCAACCATGTCCATTGGCCGCCCCGTTGACACCAGTGATACCGCGAATACCGTGGATACCGGTGATACCTGGGACACCGGGAGCACTACCAAGGATGCAAACATATACGATGCAAATACATACAGGGATATTTACGCGGATGCCTTCACGGATATTATTGAAATGGTTGTACACGGCAATACGGTCATAGATATACGGCATAATCTTCCTCCCGTGGAAATCCCGCAAGAAGGATACATTGTTGTTGCCGCAAACAACAATACAAAACTTATATCCGACAATTTCAAGGCAGGGGACACGGTTTTTACGGAAATAGTCACCAGTCCCGATTGGAATAATATTTCCATGGCAATATCAGGCGGTGCAATCATACTAAAGGACGGGGTTATCCCTTCTTCTTTTTCCCACAACAGCCCCGGCAGGCATCCAAGGACGGCAATTGGCAGTACCAGGGATGAAAAACAGGTGATAATGGTAACCGTAGATGGAAGGCAACAGGGCAGCCTGGGAATAACACTCCCGGAGCTTGCTTACCTTATGCTAGAACTTGGGGCATACAACGCGATAAATCTTGATGGCGGAGGTTCTGCCACCATGGCGGTACGAAAGCCAGGAACCAACATCATTGAGGTGGTAAATAACCCTTCCGACGGCATGCCAAGGAAGGTCGGCAACGCGGCAGGTGTTATTTCCACCGCCCCCAAATCTTCTCTTGCGGGCCTTATCATCGATACGGAAGACAAGAACGTATTTGTCAACACGACCCGTTCTTATACCATAAGAGGGTATGACATGTATTTTAATCCCGTCGAGGTGGATCCTGCCAGTGTAAAATGGTCCGTGTCAGGAATAGAAGGAAATTTTGAAGGAAATGTATTTCGCCCCACATCGGTAGGTTCAGGCAAAATCATCGCTTCAATAGGCGAAATAACAGCCGAGCACGAGGTAAACTCCCTAAGCTCCCCTGTGCAGCTCATTTTAAATGAAAAAATGGTTTCCATCCAGGTTAACGGGAAACAGAAATTCACAGTTACCGGGAAGAATAAAAACGGTTATTATGCAAAAATAAACCCCGGGGACGTCCAATGGACAGTATACGGGGATATTGGCAACTTTGAAGGGGATACCTTTACGGCAACTGCCGAAGGCACAGGCTATATCGAGGCAGCCGTGGGAAATACCAAGGCCTATTGCGGCGTAATGGCCGCAAGGGATGCGGTTATTGTAATCGATGACTTTGAAAAACCAAATGGGGCATACTTGTCCTACCCTGAAAATATCCCGGGAAGTTACGAATTGTCCGCGGAACAAAAACGCTCCGGGAGTTATTCAGGGAAGCTTACTTATGACTTTAGCGATTCAACGGGTTCAAGGGCATCATACCTGTTGTTTTCCGACGGGGGTTACAAGTTGGACAAGAATGTACATGGAATCGGCCTTTGGATTTACAATACCAACCCCAACCCCAACTGGTTCAGGGCCTTGGTATATGATTCAGCCGGAGGCAGGCACTTTATTGACTTTACCCAGAAAATGGACTGGACTGGCTGGAAATACGTGGAGGCAGACATTTCAGCCATTGAATCAAAGCCGTTGACCCTTGCAAGGTTATACATCGTACAAATCCAGGATGTCCCTGATGCCGGTTCCGTGTACCTGGACGATCTCACGATTATATGTGCCCCCGATATGCCAGGCGAGCATATTGAAATACCTGGAGATACGATACCCGTTGATGAAGCCAATAGGCCCATCGTTTACGAAGAAGGCCAAGATTCCCTAAGGTTTGCGGTATTCAGCCAGTCTTCCAGGATAACCACACCATTGGAGAGGCTGCTGCTTCTCAGGTTATCAACCAGGATAAACGGTTACATGGATGCAGCGGTCTTCATGGGAAAGAACAGCGGCGAAGCGGCAGAAAAGGTAGGCAGGCCGCATCTTACCGTGTATACCGGTTTTAGGTCCATGGATGTCAAGAACAGCCGTTTCATCCAGCTTGATACAACCAAGGGGGGACTAAGGCAGGGCAGCTCCGAGCAGTGGAAATGGTTTTTAAATCAAATGGAGTCTTTTAACGGGGACAACATATTCATTTTCATGGATGTTCCGCCAGGCTCATTTAGCGATAATCTTGAAGCCGGGCTTTTCCAGGACATACTTACCGAATACCGTCAAAAAACCGGCAAAAATATATGGGTATTCTACAAGGGAAACGAAAATTCAAGCTACATGGAAAGAGGGATAAAATACCTCTCTTGTGCAGGGCTGGATATTGAAGGCCTTGATCCTTCAAACACCGGCCTGGTACAATATATTAACGTGGTTGTAAAGGGCAAAGAGGTCACATTCCGATTTGTCCCTGTTACAGAGTAAATGCTTATTACACGATAATTGCCATAGCATTACAAGAAGCTGCATGTTCTTTTTACAGCTTCCTCCAACTTCCATATTATACGGTTTTCGCTATTGTTATCTAAAACCCTGTATCACCCTGGACCCTATTATATCGCTTCACTTTTATAAGCCATATGCTTTATTTATATACCATTTGCTTCAGTGGTTGTTATTATAGCTTCCCGTCTTTCATATATTTATCAAGAACCTCTTTTAAATATTCAGCGAATTCCCCGTTTAAATCATCCCGCTTTAGGGCAAATTCAACCGTTGCCTTCAGGTACCCCATTTTATTGCCCACATCATACCTTTTACCAACAAAATCATACGCGTACACCAGCTCAACTTTCGCCAGCTTCCTCAGGGCATCCGTAAGCTGTATTTCTCCTCCCTTTCCAGGCTGTGCATTTTCAAGAAATTCAAATATCCTGGGGGTAATAATGTATCTCCCGAGTATCGCTATATTTGAAGGCGCCTTATCAGCATCCGGTTTTTCCACCATGTCCTTTACCTTGTAGACTCTCTCGCAAATTTTTTCGCAGTCCACGATGCCGTAACCGGAAATGTCCTTGTCGGGCACAGGCTGTACTCCTATAATCGTGGTTTGAAATTTTTCATAAACCTCGATCATTTGCTTTAAGCATGGCACTTCCGAATCTATAATGTCATCCCCCAGTAGAACTGCAAAAGGTTCATTCCCGATAAAGGCCTTGGTGCAGTATATTGCATGCCCCAGCCCTTTAGGCTCCTTCTGCCTTATATAATGTATATTGACAAGGTTGGATATGTCCTGGACCATGCAAAGCAGTTCATGATTTCCTTTCTTCTCCAGCTCCTCCTCCAGCTCGTAGGATTTGTCAAAATGGTCCTCTATTGCCCTTTTCCCGCGGCCTGTTACGATAAGTATGTCTTCTACTCCTGATTTTATAGCTTCCTCGACAATATACTGGATTGTCGGCTTATCAACTATCGGCAGCATCTCCTTGGGCTGGGCCTTCGTTGCAGGAAGCAGCCTGGTTGCAAGCCCTGCTGCAGGTATTACCGCTTTGCGTACTTTCAATAAAAACACCCTCTTCTCATGTTGATGTAAATTTTTAATATTGTCGTCAATCTTTTTCAATGTAATGCTTGTTTCCGTATATTTTTTGCCTTATATGCTTTTTGCTCCATACTCGCTGCTTTTTAACCCTGTACCGGGTACTTGCAGCCTTATACTTAGTATATCATGTTTTTACATTATTTTCACATATTTTATCTATAAAGAAAATCTAAAATATACAATACATTTCTGAATAAAAAGGATAAAAAAGAACCTCTATAATCCACTATCAATAACTAATGATTAACGATTAGTGGTTAGTGATTACACAACTTTATATCTTTTTTAACTGTTAAACTTAAGTTATATATACCTCTTCCTTGCCTGTAAATAAAAAAACTTCTCAAGGAGAGGACCAGGTAGTACCTAGCCAAAATTTATACCTTCCTCGAGCATTACAAGGTAGTTCTTTACCGGCACATAGTTTGCCACCGTATTACCTGAACCGAGAGCATATCTCCCGCCGGGCATGCATTTTTCAAGTATATTTCTTACGTACTTCCTAAGCTCGTCTTCCGGCAGCCTGCAGAGCCTATCCATATCCACCCCTCCCAGGATGCCTATCCTGTTCCCGTATTTTTTCTTTGCTTCTATCACCGGCATGGCCTCATCTTCGAAAGAATGCCTTGTATCAATTTTCACATCGTTGATTAAATCCTCCATGATGTTTTCAATGTTGCCGCAGCAGTGGAGCATATAAATCAATTCATTGTCATGTGCCAGTTTAGCCAGCTTTTTATGCCAAGGGAGTATGTATTCCCTTAACACCGCCGGGGAAACAAGGGTGGAATTTTTATATCCCATGTCATCACCCTGGAAGAAACCTGCCAGGTTGGGAAGCCCGATAAGCTTTTCGTAAAACCCGTAAATAATCTCACCAACCCTGTCAATTACAGCTTTTACAAGTGCAGGGTCGTCGTACAACAGGTATGATAAATTTTCGTAACCAAGGATGGGTTCCTTGGCAACTTCAAAAAATCCGCTTGTGGGGCAGACAAACACGCCCATGCCCTCCGGGACTTTCCCCGATGCATATTCGTAGTGCCGCAAATCAACTTCGTCAAGGGACGGCCAGGGATATTTTTCAAAGTCTTCCCATGAAGTGATAACACCGGTGCCTTCTTCCGACCAACTCCTTTTACCCCTTGAAAGGGCAGCGGTGTCGTCTGTCACCCTGCTTTTACCAGGGAAATAAATACCCCCGGATATCCTTATGTAGTCGTATCCAAGCCTGTAAAATACTTCAATAGTATTATCCCAATACTTCTTTACCGAGTCACTATCTCCCGACGGGTGTACCCAGTCAAGGCC
>JAAZDH010000280.1 GCA_012512865.1 Clostridiaceae bacterium
CCCCACCAGGGCAAGACACGGGACGGTTTTGTGTCTCACGCAATACTTCCTCGAAAGTCATGTTTTCCCCGCCACTGCTTATATCACTCACATTTATTACCCCCATTCTCATATATGCGTACATGCGAATTATTCAACCGTTGCGTTAATCGAGCCGTCTTTCAGCGTAATTTCTATTTTATCCCCGGGCCCGGTGTCATTTACAGACCTTATGAGCTTGTTATCCCTTCTTGACCTTACTATCCCGTACCCCCTTGCCAGGACGTTCAGGGGACTTAGCATGTTCAGCTTGTCAACCAGGAAAGAAACATGCATCCTTACCTTCTCCCTGGCGACTGCCAGGGAATTATACATATGCCTGTTAAGGTTATCCAGTCTCAACCTTTCCTGGTTAATCCTACTATAAGGCTGTTTGAAAATAATGCTGCCTGACAACCTGTCATATTTCATCCTGTGAATACTCACACTCTTTAACAACGCATTTTGCAACCTCAATTCCAAGTCGGTGATCTTTTGCTTTAAAATCCTTTTTTCCGGCACAACGATTTCTGCTGCTGCGGAAGGGGTAGGTGCCCTGACATCCGCAACAAAATCCGATATGGTAAAGTCCGTTTCATGGCCCACTGCCGAAACAACCGGTATCCGGGATTCATATATGCTTCTTGCAACAATCTCCTCGTTAAAGGGCCATAATTCTTCCAGGGAACCCCCTCCCCTGGCAACAATTAAAACATCCACGCAGTTCAGCTTGTTAATGACTTTTATTGCCCTGGAAATCATCTGGGCTGCCTGTTCCCCCTGTACAGCCACTGGCAGCAGCTTGATTTCCATGTTTGGGAATCTCCTGCTTGCCACATTGATAATATCCCTTATAACGGCGCCGGTAGATGATGTAACCACACCTATGCTCCTCGGGAGAAACGGCAGTTTCTTTTTTACGCTTTTATCAAAAAGCCCTTCTGCTTCAAGCTTCTTTTTTAACTGCTCGAATGCAAGGTAAAGGCTGCCAAGTCCATCGGGCTGCATTTCTTCAACATAGAGCTGGTATTGCCCGTCCCTTTCAAAAACCGAAACATATCCCCTTGCTATAACGTTCAGGCCGTTTTCGGGAGTAAATTTCAGTGAATATGACTGCCCTCTAAACATAACGCACTTTATTATGCTTTTTTCATCTTTTAACGTGAAATACAAGTGCCCGGAATAATGAGGCTTGTAATTTGAAATCTCTCCCTTTACCCATAGGTCAGCCAGGATCTCATCGCTTGATACCAGTTCTTTTATGTACTTGTTCAGTCCGGTAACCGTAAAAATTTCCTGCATGATGCTGTATCTTCTCCGCTAATTTACTGTTTGCATCTTTGGCACTTTGCTTAAAATTCCATTTATAAATGAACCAGCTTCATTGGTGCTGTATTTCTTTGCCAATTCTATGGCTTCATTTACGGATACATTATAAGGTATATCATCCCTGAACAGGATTTCATAAATGCTTACCCTTAATATAGATAAATCAACCCTCGATATCCTGTTCAATTTCCATCCTATAGCATGCTTTTCAATAAGGTTGTCTATTTTCTCCTTGTTATTCAGAACTCCCCAAACCACATCCTTAATATATTCCTTGTCCTTGCTATCGAAAGGTTTGCTTTTTAACGCATACTCAACCTGCCATTCCCTGTCGTCTTTCTGTATCTCTACTTGGTATAAAAGTTTCATTGCAAGTTCCCTGGATGCTCTTCGACCCATAATTTACCTCCCGCTTAAAACAAGCAGATTAATCATATAGTCTTGGATTACTTGTGCATTTACTTGTACATCTTTTGCGTAAAAAAAGCTTATCTGCCATACCTTTTAAAACAATATAACCCTCACTTGCATTTCTTTCCAATATAAAAACCTAATACGGCACATAACACAATAAGCAGGACCTTGAAAAATCCAAAAACCAGGAATGCTATACCTATTACCAGCCCTATTAATGCACCGATAACGGCTCCCTGGTTGGAATTATAGTATTCAATAAGCTTTTTTCCCCAATCCATATTTCCACGCTCCCCTTGCCATATTCCGCTCTTATCCGGGTTTACCCGGCTTTATTGGCTCTACCTGGCATTATCAAGCCTCGTTCTGTTCTGCTTTATTGCACTGCCTTGTTCTGCTTTATTCAGCTTTATTCTGCCTTTATTTTACTTTATCCTTTATTATGCTTTATCCTTCTTTATTCTGCTTTTGCATTGGTATATTACCTGAATAAATATCCTCTATAAAAACCTTGACATCTGCAACGCCTACCCCTGAACCCTCTTCAACCGCATTTTTCACCTTTTCCTGCAATTCGCTTGAAACCAACGGGATGTTGACATCCGGCAATACAACTCCTTTAATGGTAATGGAAACACTATCATCAATCTTGGATACATAAGCCTTCAAATCCCTGATACTTCCCATTTTACTTGCAACATTCAATGCAATATTTTCAATGGAATTCAATGAAATTTTAACTTCACCTATATTAGTATATTTGCTTACCGCCCTTTTATCCCTGGTGGTTCTCAAACCGGCAATAAAAAACAAAATGGCTGATACCAAAAGAAATAATGCAATCACCGTGATAATCAACCCGGAATAACGACTCGAAGCAATACTTGAATCCAACCGGTAGTATATTCCCCCCAGCATTTCATTATTAATTGCTACCATCACTGACATCACAGCTGCAAATATGAAAACCACAGCGTATATTACAAGCAAAATCCTCAGTAGAATACTCATAACAATTATCCTCCTTATCACCGTTTATTTCATAACGGTTACACCAAGGGCTGTAAGTTCCTTTTATGCGAGTCCTTCCTATTTATTGCTATTAATTATTATAGCTTATTTTTCAAAAAAAATAAGCCCTTGGTAAAAGGGTTTTCTTTATGCCAAACGTATAATACCGTTTGGCAAACATATAATCTCTTTTGTCAAACTTATAATCCCACTCCAAAATCTTATGATCCATAATCATGATCCATAATCTTGATTATCTCAGTCGATAATCTTATAATCTCCCTGCTAAAGCTTTATTTTATTTCGCTATTCTATTTCGCTATTTTATTTCACTTCCAGGCTCAATCATCTCCTTTTTACCCTCTTTGGCCAAATTTATACCCTGCACGTGAATATTCACTTCTGTAACTGTAAGGCCGGTCATATTTTCCACGGTTTTCTTGACCTTTTCCTGTATATTCCACGCCATTTCAGGAATACGGACACCATATTCTACAATAATATAAAGGTCTATTAAAACTTCTTTTTCCCTTATATCCACCTTCACGCCCTTGGACAGGCTTTTCATACCGAAAGCCTCTGCAATCCCTCCTGCAAACCCGCCGCTCATGCTGGCAACACCCGGAACATCAACAGCCGCAAGCCCTGCAATCACTGAAACCACATCTTCCGTAATCTTTATGGTACCAAAATTATTCTTGTCAATATCATTTCCCGGATTAACATAAACATTAGCATCATCCACCTCGACAATACCTCCCCCACGATTTATTTTTTACACAATTAAACTACTGCTAAACCCATGTTGCCTTGATTATACCACTTCCCCCCCGTAAAATCAATTTCATCTCCCCCATCCACCCTAGTAACACTACCCCCGTCCCAGTGTCACTAAACTCCACCCACCTTACCCCTAACCACTCGGCGAGACAACTTCCTTAGGCTAATATTTGTCAACTTAATTCGCTACATAAAGCCCCAATTTAATACCCGAAAACATCTCGAAAACCTAATACCCTTTTCCTAAATCCCAAACTCCGCTCACCTTACTCCTAATCACCTGGCGAGACAACTTCCTCAGGCTAA
>JAAZDH010000281.1 GCA_012512865.1 Clostridiaceae bacterium
CATAATGAAAATCCACCTGGTGTATTTCCATAAAGTCTGGCTAGTCCTTTCATATTCTAAAAATTAAACTGACCGAAACTTACAGCTTTATGCTCTATATTATCTATTATAACTCCATACTTGATTATGATAAGTTTGTTTTCTTATACTTTGTTTGTTTTCTTGTCCAATATCGAAGCGGACTTTGTAAAAAAACTGGCAGGCCTGGCGAATTTAGCAGGCTTGGTGGACTTGGGGGACTTAGTTGATTTAGCAGGATTAACGGACCTGGCAGACATAACAGGCTAATTTACCTGCTGCTTATAGTTATACTGTACGTTATACTGTACGATATGGTTTTTTAATTCAACTGTTGTCCCGGCATTTTCCTTACTATAATTGTAACGTTAAAAATTATATTCTTTGCTATTTTTTACCTAGTGCTAATATAATAATTAACATTTTCAAGAGTTCGGTTAAAAACCCCTGAATAAGAATTTATTATATTTGTTCTAAAAACATGAAAGCTCATATTATATGAAATTACCAGGTACAAGCTTACAGGAACTATTATTACACCAATAAAATATACCAGCAGGCTCTCTCTTAAAGATAGTCTTTCATGTACGCTATCCAAGTTTTTTCTATCATCATATTTCATATTACTGTCATGGGTGTAATGTTTTACATTATTTATCAAGCGCTTCAAAGGCATAACTATTTTATTTGATATGATTCCAGATAAGACGAATGCTAATGCGATAACAATGGATAATGTAATAAAAAATAAATTTTGTACTCCTTTATATCACTATACAAATCTATATTCCTCTTCAAAAGAATAATACTCATACCAGGATATTCCAGGTTGCTTATGTATACCTTGCCATCTTTCAGCTTAATTAATTTTGGCTTATTCCCGTTAAATGAAATATCATAAGAGACATATTTATCACCGGTTATACTTTTGAAGTATTCCTCCATGGAGTTTTGTTTCGAGGCTATTATTTTTCCTTTGCTATTTATAAGAATTGTATTGTCTTCCAGGAAACTTATAAATGTGCCGGGTTTTATAATAACAAAGATATACCCATATTCTATATTATCTTTTGCTATTTTGCTTACAAAACAATAATTACCTTCAATTTGTCCCATATTAGCATTCACATGTACGTAATCAGCATTCATACGCTGTTGGCCTTTATTTTCCACCGGTTCGAAAAACAAAACCCGGTTATCATCGGAAGAATTCAGTTGACTTATATGATCCGAGCTCCTAATATCATCAAGTTTTAAATTATACATTTGGTTATTGGCTATGGTACCTGTTATAAATTCATTTGTAATAACAAGAACATCCATAATATGCTTGTTAAATTGCATCATCGTGGAAATGTAGGTCTTGATGCTGCCTAATACTGTTGACTTCTGCCCTTCAGTACTGCATTTATATTTATCCAGGTATTCAACAAGTATATCGTCAGAAGCCATATAACTTGTAATTCTCTCAATTTGCTTTATATTGTTATTTATGTTGCTTGCAGCCTGTTGTATCATTGAGATATTAATGTTATCGCAATTATTTTTTATATATTGAATAGTCGTATAGTAAGAATACCCTGCCAGGATGGAAATAAATAACAAGGCTAAAAAGATTGATGAGACCATGATAATGTTTTTATAGTTCAAATTTTTAAGTACCCATGGAATAATTTTTTTGCAAAAAGCTAATAGCATTTTTCATCTCCCCTGCATTATTTTGTTTTTATTCTATACTGAAGAGGAGTTATACCTGCAACTTTTTTAAAAATGGTGCAAAAATGCCTATAGTCCTCGTATCCAACTTGCCTGGATATATCCTGGATTTTATAATTTGTATTCTTTAACAGTTTTTTAGCATGCGTAATTCGTACTGCCTGTATATATTCGGACACATTTACGTTTGTCTCCTCCTTGAATATTTTGCTAAGGTATGACGGGCTTAAGAAAAAGTTTTCCGAAAGCTGTTCCAGGGATAACCTTTCGCTGTAGTTCTCATCAATGTATTTTTTGATTTTTTGTACCAACCAGGATTTATCGCTTGTATTATTATAATCTGATACCTGGTTTTTAAGATCAAGTATGGAGTTATAAAATTCCTTGGTCATCTCATCGAAACTGCCATATTTTACAATTCTATTATAAAACTCATCTTCAGAAAAAGGTGATATGCAATCATACTTATCTTTTATCTTATTAACTATCGCTAAATATATCTGCATACATTTTATACATAATGTTCTATGGTCTAATATACTTAAAGAAATAAAATATGAGAATAATTTTTTCAGGGCGGGAAGAAGCATGCAAGTGTTTTTATCAAAAACTACTTCTATTATATTATCTATAATAATATCCAAATTTTTCTTATTATCTTCATAATTTGCATGATCATTTTCAGCCTGAACTGCTTTAATTTCTTCATAAAAAATAATATTGCCTTTACCTTTATAATACTTGTAATTCAAAGCAATTCTTGCTTTTTCAGCACTTTCCCTTATTTCTGTAATTTTGCAGCATAAATTTCCCACTCCAATACTCACAATAAAATCCATCCCATATTCATGTTTCAGCCTATCTTCAAGATAATATTTAAAATCCTTGCAAAAATCTGCTTGATATCTATATCCTGCTGCGCTTGTAAAAAATACAACGATGTAAAATATTCCCTCCAGGTAAATTACTTTATACCGTGTCTTGCAGTCATACTCTCCTGCAAAGCATGATATTGCCTTTACCGAAATGGTATTTCCAAGCGTATTTTCTCCAGGCATGTTTTCCTGCAAGGCATTTGCCTGTATAGTATATGCCCATGGAATACCTGTATGTGAAGCATCTGCATACGAACCATTTGTGTAATTGCATTCCGGGAAAGTATCACAGTTAAACGCAATTACCCGCAAGCACAAGTTATCCACTTCAAGACCAGCTTTTAACAATGCTTCCCGGCATTGAGCTTCATCGTCGTATTCACCGCTTAATAGTTTTAACAGTATAAACTCAATTATTAGTTCATTATCTCCAATAAAGCTGTCATCTTTCCTGGATACATTTTTTCTATCTGGTTTTTTGTCTCAAGTTCATAGTATATTTCTTTCAATAATTTAATAAAAGATTGGTCATTTAACGGCTTTAGAATATAGGCACTTACATTGCATTCAATAGCTTTTTGAGCAAATTCAAATTCATCATAACCGCTAAGAATAATAGTTTTTTGTGTCGGGATATTGCTGTTTTACTATTCTGCAAAGCTGTATACCGTCCATACCATGCATCTTAACATCTGTAATTATTATATCGGGGACAACTTTCTTGATACAGGCAAGAGCTTCGTTCCCATTTGCTGCAGTACCGGATACCTGGAATCCAAGGCGCTGCCATGGTATAGATTCTGCCAAACTCTCGCGTATAATGTGTTCGTCATCGACTATAAGCACTTTATAAATAGAACTACATCCTTCCTTGCTCACTTATAAGTTGCATCGAAAATCTTATTTGCATTATAACGTCTCTTGCTTGCTTATAAGTCGCATTGAAAATTTTACCTGCATTATAACATCCCGGCAGATTATTTTAAACAAGACCAGGGCTATGACAACATAATACCATAAAAAAATCACAAAATCTAAAATCTATAGGGTTAAAAATAGTCCCCGTTTCTTGTTGACACATGTTAGTTTTGATGATAACATTTAACTATAAAGTGTTAATTATTATCATAGAGATGTAAAAACTAACATCACATGCAAGGAGGATAAATATGGCCGTACCAGTAATCATGCCCAGGCAGGGGCAAACGGTTGAGAGCTGCATTATTGCAAAGTGGCACAAGAAGAAGGGCGACAAGGTAAGCGCAGGGGACATCCTGTTTACATATGAAACGGACAAGGCCACTTTCGACGAGGAAGCAAAAGATAATGGCATACTTCTTGACATATTTTTCGAGGAAGGGGATGATGTCCCGGTACTGACGAATGTGTGCGTTATAGGCCAAGAAGGGGAGGATGCCTTGATCTTTAACCCGCACACCGGGAAGGGACAGGGGGATGCCGGGGATAAAACCGGGAAGGCCGACGAGGAAGATACCGGGGAAGGCATTAAGATATACGCGAAACGAGTATGGACCAGCGAGGATGATGAAAAGGCCGGTGAAGACGATGGGAAGGCAGGCAAGGGAGAAGGAGAGGCCGGTGATGACGGGGAAACAGCTTTCCCGGTGGATGGCCTGGCAGGAGATAAGGTAAAGATTTCACCAAGGGCAAGAAATCTCGCAGGAAAGGCCGGAATTGACTATCGCTATGCAAGACCGACAGGACCCGGCAACAGGATAGTTGAGAAAGATATTATTGCCTTAATGGAAGAAGGACCGGTGTTCACCCGCGCGGCCATGGATGATAGCCTTAAGGCCGGGGAAAAAGCAATTATGCCAGGTGCTGCCGAAGGCACGGGTATCGGTGGAAGGATAACAACCTGCGACCTTGAAAGAGTACTGGAAAAATTGGAAAAAACTATTGTAGCGGAAAGTGTATCACATGCGCCTGCCCCGGCTGCCTCGATTACTTCGATTGCCCCGCCTCCCGCCGTGCAGCCTGGATTGGATTTTACGGAGATGAAACTTACTACCATAAGAAAAACAATAGCAAGGGCAATGCACAATTCCCTAATGTCAACCGCCCAACTCACATTAAACACCAGTTTCGATGCCACGGAAATACTGGAGTTCAGAAAAAAGGTAAAACAAAACAAGGACAAGTTGAAACTTCAAAATATAACGATAAACGGCATAGTACTCTTTGCCGTGTCAAGAACCTTGCCCGGGCATAAAATGCTGAATGCCCATTTTCTCGATGACAGGGTTCTCTTATTCAATGCGGTTCACCTCGGGGTGGCCGTTGATACGGAAAGGGGCTTGATGGTTCCAACCATATTCAATGCAGATAAAAAGTCGCTCAACGAAATATCCGCGGAAACCAAGATACTTGCGGAAGAATGCCAGAAGGGCAGCATTAATCCCGATTTGCTCAAGGGAGGCACTTTTACTGTGACCAACCTGGGAATGCTGGACATAGAATCATTTACACCGGTTTTGAACCCGCCGCAGACAGGCATACTGGGGGTCAGCAACATCGTTACCAGGGTAAAGGAGGTCAACGGGCAATACATTTACTATCCTGCAATGGGGTTGTCCCTCACCTTTGACCATAGGGCAGTGGATGGTGCCCCCGCGGCAAGGTTCTTGATGGATTTGAAGGCAAACCTTGAGAATTTCATCATATTGTTGTCGAATTAGGTATGCCGTATAAGATTAAAAAATAAAAAAAGAGAAAATATTTTAACAGGCAAAATACAGGCAAAATGGTTAAAACAGGTTTTATCCTTGTAGAAGATGGTAACAGGGATATGAAAGACAGAAACAAATCGCGGCTTACATAACGGGTTTTGCCGGGTAACAATGGAGGAATAAACAAAATACAAATACAATTGCTGTTGGAGATGAGGATGTATGGTGTACGACTTGATAGTTATAGGAGGAGGTCCTGCAGGATACCTGGGCGCCGAAAGGGCAGGCCATGCAGGATTGAAAACGCTTTTGATAGAGAAAAGGGAAGTGGGGGGAGTTTGCCTTAACGAGGGCTGTATCCCGTCCAAGACCCTGTTGTATTCTGCGAAAATATACGATAGTGCAAGGTACGGCGAAAAATACGGTATAATACCGGGAAAAATAAGCTTTGACCACGCCAGGGTGATCAACAGGAAGAACAAGACGGTCAAGACACTCGTGGCGGGAGTCAGGGCACAGCTTAAGAAAAGCAACGTGGACATAATGGAGGGCGTTGGAGAAATAATAGGCAGAAGCAGCGAGGGGGAAGGGTACGAGGTAAAAGTAAGCAAGGATGGAAGCAGCCAGGTTTTCACCGGGAAGAGGCTGCTTGTTGCAACAGGTTCCGTGCCCGTATTGCCGCCCATTCCCGGGGTGAAGGAAGGAATTAATAAAGGCTTTGTCCTTACAAACAGGGAAATACTTGACCTGCCGGAAGTGCCAGGGTCACTGGTAATCGTGGGCGGAGGGGTAATTGGCCTGGAGATGGCTTCGTACTTCAATTCTGCCGGGAGCAAGGTTACGATCATTGAAATGCTGGACCACATTGCAGGAAATACTGACAGGGAAATATCCGGGATATTGCTTAAGAATTATGAAAAGAGAGGAATAGAATTCAAGCTGGGTGCCAAGGTTGTAGGAATTGAAGAGGGCGCGGTCATATACGAAAGTGTGAAAGGGGATGAGGGAAGCGGAGCAGGAGCAGGAGCTGGAGCTGGGGCAAGAGCCGGGGACAATACCGGGACCGGCAAAGTTAGCGTTAAAGCGGACAAGGTCCTGATGAGCATAGGAAGAAAACCTTTTGTTGACGGTCTTGGACTTGACAGGATAGGCGTGGAAGTTGAAAGAGGACGTGTAAAGGTGGACGAAAAGGGCCGCACCAACGTGCCCGGGGTTTATGCCGCAGGGGATGTCAACGGCTATTCCATGCTTGCCCACACGGCGTACAGGGAGGCAGAGGTATGTATCAACAACATCCTTGGCAAAAAGGATACCATGAGGTACAATGCTGTTCCTTACGTAATATACACCAACCCCGAGGTGGCAGGGGTGGGTGAAACCGAGGAAACGGCAAGGCAAAAGGGCATGGAAGTCGATGTTGCAAAGGTATCCATGAGATACAGCGGCAGGTACCTTGCCGAGAATGAAGGCGGGGACGGCATTTGCAAGTTGCTGGCAGAGAAAAAATCCGGCAGGCTCATCGGGCTTCACATGATAGGCAATTATTCATCCGAGATTATTTACGGCGCAGCTGCCATGATTGAAATGGAGATGAAGGTCAGGGATATAAAGGAAATTGTATTTCCTCACCCTACGGTGTCGGAGATAATAAAGGAAGGCATATTCCAGCTGTAAACGGGCTTTTCTGGCACGTACACGTATGTTGCGTGAGCGAAGCTGCGGGTACTTTCGTGGTGCCTTGGCGGCGCTTAAAAGGAAACAATAAGCAAATATAATAAGCAAATATAAAAATAATAAAGAAAAATTAAGGATAGACGAAAATATGAAAACAAGAAAAAAGTGAGGGAGACAAATGCCTAAGTCACAATTTATCGATCCAAGAGAGGTAAGAAAAAGCGGTAGCATATCCTTCAAGGATATTCCCGTGAACCAATACAACAAGACGATAGAGGAAGAGAAGGAGAATTATACGAAGGAAGATTTCATGAGAATATTCAGGGATATGGCTATCATACGTGAATTTGAAACGATGATAAACGCCATTAAAACCACCGGAGAATACAACGGGATAAAGTACAATCATCCCGGGCCGGCCCACCTCTCGCTGGGGCAGGAGGCAGCCGCTGTAGGGCAGGCATACCTTCTTACAAAGGATGATTATATTTTCGGATCCCACAGGAGCCACGGGGAAGTCCTGGCAAAGGGGCTTTCGGCCATTGAAAAGATGGGAGACGATGAGCTTTATGACATAATGAAAAATTTCTTTGACGGCAAGATACTTAAAATAGTGGAAGGCAGGCAGAAAAACAGGAGCAGCATCAAGGAGCTTGCAATAGATTTCCTCGTATACGGGGTCCTTGCAGAGAACTTTGCACGGGAAACCGGGTTTAACAAGGGACTCGGCGGTTCAATGCACATCTTTTTCCCGCCCTTCGGCATATACCCGAACAATGCCATAGTAGGTGGCTCAGCAGATATTGCCGTTGGTGCGGCGCTGTTTAAGAAAATTAACAAGAAAAAAGGCATAGTTATTGTAAATATAGGGGACGGTTCCATGGGATGCGGCCCCGTGTGGGAGGCTATCTGCCTTGCAACCATGGACCAGTACAAGCTTCTCTGGGAAGGGGAGTACAAGGGAGGACTGCCGTTGATTTTCAATTTTATGAACAATCAATACGGCATGGGAGGCCAAACCTGCGGAGAAACCATGGGATACAGGATCCTGGCACGCGTAGGGGCAGGCGTCAATCCCGAGCAGATGCATGCCGAAAGGGTGGACGGGTATAGCCCGCTGGCGGTTATAGATGCCATCCGCAGGAAGAAGAAAATTCTCGAGCAAAAAGAAGGCCCCGTCCTGCTTGATACGCTGACTTACAGGTTTACGGGCCATTCTCCCTCGGATGCTTCAAGTTACAGGACAAGGGAAGAGGTTGATGCATGGATGCAGGAGGACTCCCTTACCAGTTATAGAAGCAGCCTTGTTGAAGCCGGTGTTGCAAGCCATGATGAATTCGAAGAAATCCTTGAGAATGTAAAGGAATTGATAACAAGTACCTGCAGTATTGTTACGGACGATAACGTCTCACCCAGGATGGACCTGGTCAAGGACCCGGACGCCATAGCCAGGTACATGTTTTCAAATCAATGGGTGGAAAAGATGGAAGACAGGGAGTGCGAGACACTCATACCCAGGGAGGAAAACCCGAGGGTCCAGCAGATTATGAAAAAGGTGAGGACGGGAATTGACGAGAACGGAAAGCCGGTTCCGAAGAACAGGGTTTACCAGTTAAGGGACGGCATTTTCGAGGCCATACTTGATAAATTCTACACGGACCCCACATTGATTGCATACGGGGAGGAAAACAGGGACTGGGGAGGAGCCTTCGCCGTGTACCGTGGGCTTACCGAGGCGCTGCCCTACCACAGGCTGTTTAACACCCCGATTTCGGAAGGTGCAATTGTAGGTTCGGCAGTCGGTTATGGAATGTGCGGTGGCCGGGTTATCGCGGAATTGATGTACTGCGACTTCCTTGGAAGAGCAGGGGATGAAATATTCAACCAGCTTTCAAAATGGCAGGCCATGAGCGCAGGGCTGCTAAAAATGCCGGTTGTTGTCAGGGTGTCCGTTGGCTCGAAGTATGGGGCACAGCATTCGCAGGACTGGACATCACTTGTTGCCCACATTCCCGGCTTAAAGGTGGTATTCCCCGCAACGCCGTATGATGCGAAGGGCTTGATGAACAGTGCCCTCATGGGGACAGACCCGGTGGTATTTTTCGAGAGCCAGAGAATATATGACATAGGGGAATTATTCCATCCCGGGGGGGTCCCTGGAGGTTATTACGAAGTGCCCATAGGAGAGCCGGATGTAAAGAAAGAGGGGAAGGACCTTACGATTCTTACCATAGGGGCAACACTCTACAGGGCCCTGGATGCAGCAAAGATATTGGAAGAGAAGTACGGGGTTTCGGTTGAAATAATTGACGCACGCACACTCGTGCCGTTTAATTATGAAAAAGTATTGGAGTCTGTCAGAAAAACTGGTAAAATTGTATTAGCCAGCGATGCATGCGAGAGAAACTCGTACCTTAAGAACATGGCACAAACAATAACTGAAATTGCCTTTGATTACCTTGATGCCCCGCCCGTGGTGGTCGGTTCCATGAACTGGATAACGCCTGCGCACGAGCTGGAGGAATACTTCTTCCCGCAGCCAGGGTGGATTGTCGACGCGGTGCATGAAAAAATCATGCCGTTGAAGGGGCATGTGCCAAAGACAAATTACACCCCGAACGAGCAGCTGAGAAGAAACAAGAAGGGCATTTAGCAAGGCATCCAGCAGGGCAGGGGGCGGTTACCTTGTCCCGCTTAACCATAATTATGAAAGTCAGGATGTGGTTTGGAATTGAATGGCAGGCAACAGCAAATACTGAGCATTATAGAAAATAAGGGAGAGGTCCAGCTGCAGCAATTGAAGGAGATGTTCCCGGAAGTTTCAATGATGACTTTGAGGAGGGACCTCATAAGCCTTGAAAACGAGGGATACCTGGTACGCACCTATGGCGGAGCCATAAGCGTAAAAAGGATCGGGGATGCCCAGAAGGAAGAGAATGCTTATTCCATAAGGGCCGGCGAAAACATCGAAGCAAAAACAAGAATCGCGGAAAAAGCCGTAGGCATGCTTGAAACAGGACGCTCGATATTTTTTGATTCCGGGAGCACGCTGATGTACCTTGCCAGGATAATTCCCGACGATAGCTATTCCATCTTGACGAGTGGGGCAAATATCGCCCTGGAGCTGGTGAAGAAGCTAAGGCCTTCGGTGGTGACGCTTGGCGGGCAGGTAAACAGGAATACGCTTTCGATGTCAGGGCCGTATGCAAATTACATCCTTGACATGGTAAACATCGATATGGCCTTCATGTCGGCTTCGGGTTTCTCCATTGAAAATGGTTTCACCGTGGGAAATATTTACGAATGCGAGCTTAAGAGAAAGGTTGTAAAAAAAGCCAAAAAAGTGATAATGCTGATGGATACAAGTAAAATAAACAAGGATATGCCCTTTACCTATTCAACTCTCAAGGATATTGACATATGGATATGCGAAAAAACCTTGCCGGAAGATTTGGCGGAAGAGGCAAGAAGGCAGGGTGTTGAAATACTGTAAAAGTAAAAATGTGCGGGCTTGTATAAGCACGGAAAAGTATATGTAAATGAGAACATGCCAACCAAAAGGCATGTAAAAAACACGTAAAAGACAAGAAAGGAATGAACCAGGAACATAAATTGGAGGTGTTTCCCGCTTGAGTAGAGAACCAGGTAACATGTTGAGCAATGAAACCGGCAGGATGTTTGAAAATGCCAGTATTAAAGAAGCCGGCAATGCACCGGGCATTTGCACGGGCAGGCTGAAGGGACAGGTTGCCATCGTTACGGGAGCTGCCCAGGGGCTTGGAGAAGCACTGGCCGAAAGGCTTGACAGGGAAGGATGCAAGGTAGTTGTAGCCGATATCAATTATGAGAAGGCAAAGGCAGTGGCAGAAAGACTTACGGATGCAATAGCGGTAAAAGTTGATGTAACGAATGAAGAAGAGGTCGAAAACATGGTAAAAACTGCGGTTGAAAGGTTCGGCAAGCTGGACTTGCTTGTATCAAACGCAGCCATTCTCATAGCAAAACCCGTAACGGAATTCACTGTTGCCGAATGGAGAAAAATGATTGATGTAAACCTCGTGGGTTATTTTATCTGTGCAAAGGCTGCGGCAAAGGCCATGATACCCAACAGGAAAGGCAATATAATTCAAATTAACAGCAAATCAGGCAAAAAAGGGTCATACAAGAATTCAGCCTATGCTTCGTCAAAATTCGGCGGGATTGGCCTCACTCAAAGCCTGGCCCTCGAGCTTGCAGAACATAACATAAGGGTTAATGCGATATGCCCTGGAAACCTGCTTGACTCCCCCCTGTGGGTTAACAGCTTGTATGAGCAGTATGCCAGGAACCAGGGCTTGACTGTTGAAGAAGTAAGAAAGAAATACTTAAGCCAGGTCCCCCTTGGGAGAGGGTGTACCTACGAGGATGTTGCCAATGTAATGGTGTTTCTTGCATCAGGTGAAGCAAGCTACATGACGGGACAGGCGATTAACGTGACAGGAGGCCAGGAGATGCGATGAACATGTGCAAATCCCCCGCGCGGGTATCGTACGGCGTATATGTGCATCATGCTGTTTTCCGCTGTATGCACGAATCCAACCGCGGGGATACCGCAGGGGTACTGCTGTGACGGGCGGGTTGAATGAATTATAACAGGTGGTTCAAATGAATATTCAAATGAATAAGGGTAAAATTAACAATATTGATAATATAAATATACGTGATGCGGTTGAAAGCAGCGGTTTGGCTGAAAGCAACGGGCCGGCTGAAAATAATGGCTTGGCCGGGAATATCAGGCTCTCCGAAAACAAGGGATTGGCTGAGAATACCAGGCCGGCCGAAAACAAAAATCTTGCCAGGAATAATTGCCTGGCAGAGGATTGCAGCTTGACTGGAAACCTTGTTCAAAACCTGGTTGAGAATTTAAACCACAGCAGCGTTGAAATAAGGCTTGAGAGTTTAAGGGAGCTGGTAAAATTGGTAGAAGCCGGCAAGATACCCAGACCCGAAAGAGGGAATGATGTAAACAACCACATCCATACAATCTATTCTTTTTCACCGTATTCACCGGCCAAGGCCACCTGGATGGCGTATAATGCAGGCCTGAGGACGGCCGGCATCATGGACCATGATTCCATAAGCGGGGCCCTGGAGTTTATAGAAGCGGGGAAAATCCTTGGAATTGCCACAACGATAGGCGTGGAGTGCAGGGCGGATTTTTCGGCGACACCACTGAATGGAAGAAAAATAAACAATCCTGACCAGGATTCTGTTGCTTACGTGGCCCTCCACGGGATACCCCACCAAAAGATAGAAGACGTCAGGGGATTCTTTTATCCATATGCTAGGGAAAGGAACAAGCGTAATTATCTCATGGTCAGCCGGCTTAACAGCCTGCTCGAACCATATAGCATACATATTGATTACGAAAAGGATGTAGTCCCCCTGTCAAAACGGGAGGAAGGCGGAAGCGTAACCGAAAGGCATATACTCTTTGCGTTGGCCCGTGCCCTCGTGGAAAAGTACAAAAGGGGCAAGAGCCTGGTGGATTTTTTAAAGGAGGAAATGGGAATAAGCATTAAACCAAGGATAGAACAATATCTTCTTGATGCCTCCAACGAGTATTACGAGTATGACCTGCTTGGAGTGCTGAAGAGCGACCTCCTGGAAAAGTTCTACGCGGATGCGGCCAGGGAGTGCCCCGGTATAAGGGAATTGATAGACTTTTCAAACAGCATAGGAGCAATCTCGGCCTATGCATACCTTGGAGATGTAACAGATTCCGTCACCGGGGACAAAAAAGCCCAGAAGTTTGAAGATGACTACATTGAACTGCTGTTCGAGGTCCTGAAGGAACTTGGCTTCAATGCCGTGACATACATGCCTTCAAGAAATACAATCACGCAGCTGAAAAGGGTAAAGGACCTATGCTGCAGGCATGGTTTTTTCCAAATCAGCGGGGAAGACATAAATTCGCCCAGGCAGTCCTTTATTTGTATTGCCATGAGGGACAGGGAGTTTGAAAACCTTTTCGATTCCACCTGGGCGCTGGTAGGGCACGAGATAGCCGCCACTGAAGATATAAGGCGTGGCATGTTTTCCAGGGAAACCATCGGCAGGTATCCAGTTTTAAACGAGAGGATACGGATTTACAAGGAAATAGGGCTTTCGAGCGCAGGACTTGCCAGGGCCGGAAATATATAGTTTCACTATAGTTATTACTAGTTATTACTATAGTTTAATTTTCATTAATAATATAATTTTCACTATAGTTTTAACTACAGTTTAGTTTTCACTATAGTTATTACCGGGTTAATCAAAATTTCAAGCGAAATATAAATCAGAAAGATAATCGAAAAGGGGTGTATGCCATGCTAAAGCTTCTGGCTTTTGATTTTGGAGCAAGCAGCGGTCGTGCGATACTTGGGCGGTTTGACGGGAATAAGATTGTGCTTGATGAAGTACACAGGTTTTCCAACGACCCGGTCATGGTTAATGAAACGCTGTACTGGGATGTGCTTAGGCTTTTTCATGAAATGAAGGCTGGAATTCTAAAATGCGTGCAAAAGGGCGACAAGGACATAGCAGGGATAGGCGTGGACACCTGGGGTGTGGACTTTGGGCTCCTGGATGACTCGGGCGGGTTGCTTTCAAACCCGGTGCATTACAGGGATGCCCGTACTGAAAACATGATTGAAGAGGCATGTAAAATTGTACCGAAAAGGGAAATATACGAAGAGACCGGCATCCAGTTCATGAAATTCAACACGCTGTACCAGCTCCTGGCAATGAAGCTCGAAAATTCCCCCGTCCTGGAAAAAGCCAGGACGATGCTTCTCATGCCGGATCTATTCAATTATTTCCTTACCGGCGAAAAATATTCGGAATATTCGATAGTAAGCACAACGCAGATGATGAACCCGAGGACGGGGAATTGGGCGGGCACCTTGCTTGACAGGATGGGTATTCCCGGAGAAATACTCACGGACATAGTGGATGCCGGGAATGTAATAGGTAAGGTGAGCAAGAATATACAAGAGGAGCTTAACATCGGGGATGTGCCTGTTATTGCAGTAGCCGAGCATGATACGGGCAGTGCTGTCGTATCCGTGCCCGCATCGGGAGAGAAGTTTGCGTATTTAAGCAGCGGGACCTGGTCCCTTCTTGGAGTGGAACTGCCTTCCCCGGTGATAAATGATACTACATATAGCCTGGATTACACGAATGAAGGCGGCTACAACAGGACCACGAGGCTTCTTAAAAACATAATGGGCTTGTGGATACTCCAGGAATGTAAAAGAGAATGGGATAAAAGCGGTGAAGTATTAAGCTACGATGAGCTGGAGAAGATGGCCGGAGCGCAGGCAAAACCCTTTGCCGCCTTTATCGACCCTGATAACGACCTCTTTTACAGCCCGGGAAATATGCCTGCAAGGGTCGCCGGGTTTTGCAGGAAGACAGGGCAGGAAGTGCCGCAGGACAAGGCTTCAATAGTAAGGTGCGTACTGGAAAGCCTTGCGCTGAAATACAGGATGACGATAGACGGCCTGGAAAAAATACTGGGATATGAAATCCCCGTTTTGCATATCGTGGGAGGCGGAACCAGGAATGAAGCCTTGTGCCGTTATACCGCGGATGCGCTGGGCAGGGAGGTTATAACGGGACCCGTCGAGGCAACATCCCTGGGAAATATCCTGTGCCAGTTGATGGCCCTGGGGGAAGTCAAGGGAATAAAGGAGGCACGGGAACTGGTGAAAAAATCTTTCCCGGTCCGCGTATATGAACCGGAGGATGTGCCTTCTTGGGAAGAGGCCTATTCAAGGTTTAAAAAGATTGTCATATAGCTCTTCATTCTCACAGTTTTGCTTTGTTCACAGCTTTGCTTTGTGCGGTTCGAAGCTTGGTTTAAGCAATGGCTTGGATCAAGTTTCGAACCATATTTTATTGATTGTAACAGGTCTATATTACAGGTCTATATTTTGTTTGTAATATATTTCTATGGAACTTCATTGGCAATCCCACGTCTAATTATTTGAAAAAACAAAAGAAAAAAAATACATAATTGATGGGAGTGTTTTAAATGAGAAGGATTTTAGCTTTATCACTAGCCGTAGTGATGGTCTTGCTGGCAGCAGCAATGCCGGTTAGCGTTTTTGCCCGGGAGGCGGAGGAAAGCGAACTGGAACTGGAGGAGGTAATAAAAACTGTCAAGAGAAAGTTTGATATTCCCGAGGAACTGAAGTTTACCGATTATTATGTCAGCACCAATGAAAAGGGAGTAAGAACGTGGAGCTTAAGCTGGATTAACAAGGAAAAAGAAATAAGCATGAGTGTCGGCGTAACGGACGGGGGTGTCATTACCAGGTATTCCTACTATGAGCCTTACAGGGACACGGGGAAGAAATTTCCCGCGGTTTCCGAGGAAGAAGCCCTGAAAACCGCGGAAAACTTCATAGAAGAAATAGCTCCTGCAGGCACCCTGGAAAAAATCCGCAGGTATGAAAAAACGGACAACCAGATCCTCTTTTTGAAAGGCCATTATTATTTTAACTATTGCAGGATAGTCAACGGCATTCCTTACTATTCCAACGGCCTTAGCATTTCTGTGAACTCTGAAACAGGAAAGGTTATGTACTACAACTACAATATCGAGGAAGACCTGGTATTTCCTTCGCTGGAGAACATCATAAGCTTGGAGGATGCCGGGAAAGCATATAAAGATAACCTGGGGTTTAAATTGATATACAAGTACTATTATGACTATAAAAAGGAGAAATTGGACCTGTACCCTGCATATGTGCCGAAATACGATAACGGGACATATGCCGTCGATGCGGTGACAGGCGAAAGGATCAGGACGGGCGCATATTATTACAATGAAGCCAGCGGTACGGGTGCAAGCATGGATATAGCCGTACAAGAAGAAATGCTGTCCAAAGCTGCAGGAGTTGCCGAAGAGCCCGTGCTTACCCCGGAAGAGCTTGAAGCTGCCAGGAAACAGGCGCAGCTATTAACGGAAAAAGAGGTGGAAAACATCGTAAAAGAGGCTCCCGAGACGGGAATTGACAATAGCTTCGTGCTCTGGAACATAAACCTGGGGAAGGGATGGCCGGAAAAGGATAAGTTTGTTTACAACATAAGTTTCAGGAAAGAAATAGATGATGAAAATGATGAAAATAAAGAAGGGTATAAATACTTGTATGCGTCGACAAGCGTAGATGCCAGGACAGGGGAAATATTGAGTTTTTACAACGACAACCCGTACCTGGAGGGAGAGTTTGGTTTTGACAAGGATGCGGCCAGGGCGGAAGCGGAAAAATTCCTGCAGGGCTTTAAGCCTGAAAAATTTGCCGAGACGCTCCTTGAAGAGGAAGAAGAGGAATTTGTGATTTACAGGACCGAGGAGGAAAAACTCCAGAGGTATTATTACTTCACATATACCAGGCAGGTAAACGGCATACCATTCCCGGATAATGGCCTGCATGTTACGTTTGACAGCGTGCAAGGACGGGTCGTAAGATTCAGCATGGATTGGTTTGACGTGGAATTCCCGGGATTGGAGAATGTAATTTCGAGTGAGGATGCGCATGCGGCCCTTTACGAGAACATAGGGCTGGAGCTTCAATATAAGCAGGTAAGCGAAATAAGCGATGTTATCCCCTTGCCGGAAATTCTCCCGCTGCCGGTTGACCTGGTGGATGTGGAAGTGGATGTGGAAATCGATACCGGTAGTCCCGGGGATGGAAATGGTGCAGGGGATACCGGTAACAACGAGGACAGCAACACAGATAGCGCCGGGGATGGCACCGAAGATAGCACCGGGGGAGGTACGACGAATGGCGCGGCAGATGGCACGACGAGTGGCGCGGCGGATGGCACAGGTGGTGAAAATGGCGCCGAAAAAGAGGAAAGCGTCACGGTAACGACAGGGGAAAGCGAAAATGCAATAGCAGTTCCGCCGGAATTAGAATACAAGTCAATAGATAGGGTAATAGGCAGTGTCGAAACCGTTAAAATGCCGGTATTCAAGGCAGTATACGCCCTGAAATCAGGGAAACCCCTTATTCTTGATGCTTACACGGGAAATGTCCTGGATTACAACGGCAAACCGTACAAGGAAGACAAGGTCCCGGAATACAACGATATAGCAGGGCATTTTGCAGAAGAACAGATCAAGACACTGGCCAAGTTTGGGATCATCAACTTTAGCGGCCCTGAATACAGGCCCAATGAAAAAATAACTCAAAAGGACTTTTTAATGGTAGTGTCAAATATACTGGATAACTACTATGGCCCGGTTATAAAAGAAGACAGCGAACAGGATGACATCGACGAGATGTACAAGCAGCTAATTCGAGAAGGGGTTATAGATGAAGAGGAAAAAGCCCCGGAATCGCTAATAACCAGGGAAAATGCGGTCAAGTATATCATCCGCGCGTTGAAGTACAGGGAAATTGCTGAGATTGAAGGGATATTCATCGTGGCATTTAGCGATGAAGAGGATATCACACCTGCACTGAAAGGATATGTGGCAATAGCAAGCGGGCTTAAGATCGTACAAGGCTCCGGCGGGAAGTTCTACCCGAAGAACAACCTTACAAGGGGTGAAACGGCAGTCATGATATATAATTACCTGGATAAGAAATAATGCCCGGTATAAGAAATGGCACATACCAAAAGAAATAAGAAATGGCACATGCCATAAGAAATAATACCCGGTATAAAAGAAGCAATGCCCGGTATAAGAAGTAATACTGGTATAAAAAGTAAGCAATATTGCGCAAGAAATAATACCTGGCATAATAAAACCGTCAAAAGGAGCATTTCCGCATATTGATAAAAAGCAATGGAAGGAAATGCTCCTTCTTTATTTCATACCGTGTTTAAAAAATAAACCTTTCTTCTTTCTTGGAGGGTTTAAATAAATGAAAATGGTGCATAATATAAATAATAGATCGGTAATGAATGCTCGGTGTAATCAAATAGGGATGCTTAACGTAAGACGCCCAATGCGAGAAATTATTGAAAGGTAATTATTAGTGGATAATGTTAGAAAGGCACTTAATAAAGGACACTTATAGAAAGATATTTATAGTAAGGGACTTATTGCAAGATGCTTATTACAGGATACTTGATTGCGGGCGGGATGCTTAACAATAGGATGCTTAATGGTGGGATGCATAAAGATAAAATGCTTAACAAGGCAAGATAATTAAAGCAATGCGTAATGCAGCAAGGCAGTTGATGTAGTAAATCATATGCCAGGTAATTTTGATATGTTATATGTTATATGTAAATATAAAATGTGTAACAAATAATATGTAGTTATATGAGGTAACGTGTAATGCAAGATGTAACATGTAAAACAATATACAACACGATGTGCGTTGCAATACATGATGAAGGATTATAAAGATTAATGGAAATGAAGAAAAAAGTGTTGACACCCGGGATTTGTAAATGATATACTAGGATTGGGTTAGAAGTTCCGGGAATGAATCCACGAAGTATTTGTTGTGAAATGTGTTGGGAAATTTGGGAAGTGCAGAATTTGATTACACGAGAATTCATTATTCTTCTCTATCCATTGTTTCATAAATAAATATACTTATTGCAAAAGTTGCTATAAAGTTTTCAATTTAATTATTTAATAAGGTTGTTTGCGTAAGTTATTTATGAATATTTAAAATTTTATTGATTATTGATTATTGTTTAGTTTTTTTGTGTTTACGTTGTTTATATTGTTTGCGCATGTTGTTTGCGTGTATGGAGTGAAAGTTTTAATCTTCACTAGTTTCCAGCCAAAAATTATGGAAGCGTTTAATAGGGAGTTTTAAATAAGGTTAAGAAAGTGTTATAAGACTAAAGATGTGTCTTTGCATTGTAGAATTATACATAAGGGCAATTACAGGGAAATTACAGCAAGGGAATAAAAATATGGCAACAAGATAGAAAGGATAGTCTGCAATAGATCAAATAAGTATATTAAGTAAGGTGGTGTATTATGGAAGAAGTAAATTTGCGTAACAAAACACTGCAGGATTTGCGCTATATAGCCAAGGTCATGGGAATCAAAAGTGTTACAAAGTACAGGAAGGAAGAACTGATTGATAAAATCCTTGAGTTTGGAAGGCAGGCAACGAGCAAGGATTATATTAAACCGGCGGATGAAAAGCCGGCAAGAACCAGGAGAACAACTGCAAAAAAGGAACCTGGCAAAGAGGAAGAAGTATTGGAAGCGCAGGATGAGGCTAAAACCGAAGATTTGCATGCGAAGGAAGCTCCCGGGGAAACAAGGCCTGCTGAAGATGTGACTTCCGGGGCAGCGGAGACAGGCACGGAAACAGTGGCTCCCAAGAGAACAAGAAGGGGAAGACCTCCCAAGGTCAAGAAGGAAGAAAGCGTCGAAGATAAAGCCGGAGAGGCACAGCCAGGGACCGATGTCATAAGCGATACAACCGAAATGAAGAAAACCACAGGTGCAGAGCACAGGGAAGCAGGTGCAATAGCAGGAGAAGTTGCAGCAGGAAAGGATAAAGCACAAGCAGCAGCGGAGGATAAAGAAAAAGCCGAAGAAAAGGGGAAAGATGAAGGTAACGTAATTAAGATTGACAGGGCTATAGCTGCTGCAGATGCAGATGTACAGCCTGCTGCCGAAGAAGAGGCGAAAGAGCAGGTCAAGGAAGAACCAAGGAAGCTTGAAGAAAAGCTTACCGGAAGAATGTACGACCAGCAAAAACGGGAAAGCTGGCTTAACGGCTTGGAAAAAATAGAAAGCGATGATCCGGTTGAAGGGGTCCTGGAGGTATTACCGGACGGTTATGGATTTTTAAGGAGCGAAAATTACCTCCCAGGCTCAAAGGATATTTATGTATCCCCGTCGCAAATAAGAAGGTTTTCATTAAAGACCGGCGACAAGGTAAGGGGCAAGGGGAGAATACCAAAAGATGGCGAGAAGTTCCAGGCTCTGCTTTACGTCCAGTCGGTAAACGGGGATCCACCAGAAGTGGCGTCAAAAAGGACACCATTCGAACATCTTACCCCCATATACCCGAACAAGAGAATAAACCTTGAAACATCTCCAAAGGAAATATCCACAAGGTTGATTGACCTTATCGCTCCCATTGGCAAGGGACAACGCGGGATGATTGTTTCACCGCCGAAAGCTGGTAAAACCATCCTTCTCCAAAAAATCGCCAACAGCATAACCACGAATTACCCTGAAATTGAGCTTATCGTGCTGCTGATAGATGAAAGACCCGAGGAAGTAACGGACATGCAGCGCTCAATCAAGGGAGAGGTAGTTTATTCAACCTTTGACAAGGTCCCGGAAAACCATATAAAAGTTGCCGAAATGGTGCTGGAAAGGGCGCAAAGGCTTGTTGAGCATAAAAAGGACGTGGTCATCCTCCTGGATAGTATAACCAGGTTGGCAAGGGCATACAACCTTACTATTCCTCCAACCGGGAGAACGCTTTCAGGCGGTCTTGACCCTGGTGCTCTTCACAGCCCCAAGAGATTCTTCGGTTCGGCAAGGAACATCGAAAACGGCGGCAGCCTTACGATAATTGCAACTGCCCTGGTTGATACGGGAAGCAGGATGGACGATGTTATTTACGAGGAGTTCAAGGGAACAGGAAACATGGAAATCCACCTGGATAGGAGACTTTCCGAAAAACGAATATTCCCTTCCATTGATGTCAACAAGTCCGGCACGAGGAGAGAAGAACTACTGCTTTCCCAGAAAGAGCTGGAAGCCATTTGGGCCATAAGGAAAGCGGTCAGCAACATGGGTACTGCCGAAGTGACTGAAATGCTCATCAACAGGCTTATACAGACAAAGAGCAATGAAGAGTTCATAAACAGCATCAACCTTGCATTTGTTGAAAAATACATGATGGCATAAGTGAATATACGGCCTTATCGGGGACTTGCTTCCACCTGATAATTATACTTGCTATACGGGGTATTTTTGTGTTAAAATGTGATTTGTTGCAAAGCAACTTGCAAATAACGAAAACTTGAAACGATAATTTATGTGGTGAAAGAAGGTGAAGACATGAAAGAAGGAATTCATCCAAAATACGGGGAAGCAGTGGTAAGGTGTGCATGCGGGGAGACTTTCACTACGGGCTCCACGAAGAGTGAACTAAGAGTTGAGATATGCTCGAAATGCCATCCGTTCTTTACGGGCAAGCAAAAATTTGTAGATACTGCCGGACGGGTAGAAAAGTTCAAAAAGAAGTATGGCATGGATGAAGATAAAGAAGACAACAGCGAAGCAGGTAAAGCGGAAGGCGAATAAGAAGAGGAAAGCAATAAACGGGGAAAGTAAATAAGGAGAACAAGTAAAATTAACATATTTAAGCTATGCAAGCTTGTGTTCTTGGGCGATACAAGCTTTATTTTGAGTGAAAATGGAATAGGGGAAGAAACAAGAGGAAGAAACGACATGAAAAAGACCAATATCGGGGGGCAAGCGCTTATTGAAGGGCTGTTGATGATTGGTCCCAAAAGCGCCGTTACTGCGATAAGAAGGCCGGACGATAAAATAATAGTGGAAAAGAAGATACTGCCTCCAAGGGGTTCGTGGTCGAAAGTTCCAATTATTCGCGGGATAATAGGATTTGCAAGGCAAATGGTCATTGGAATGAAGGCACTAATGTACTCGGCAGAGTTTGTGGATATCGAGGAAGCTGGAAGCCCGACAAAATTCGACAAATTCCTGGAACGAATCCTGGGGGACAAGCTGAAAGACGCAGCCATCTACTTTTCAGTTGTTGTTGCAATAGTCCTTGCAGTTGGATTGTTTATCCTGCTCCCGAATTTTCTCGCAAGTTTTATAAAGTCGGACGAGGTTTCGGGGGCAGGAGTCGCGCTGCGCAACTTGCTCGAAGGCATAATAAGGATAACCTTGTTTCTTTCTTACATTGCAGTTGCATCAAGGCTGAAGGATATAAAAAGGATATGGCAATACCATGGAGCGGAACACAAGGCGATACACTGTTATGAGCATGGTGATGAATTAACGGTTGAAAACGTGAGGAAGTACTCGACAAAACACCCGAGGTGCGGTACTTCCTTCTTGTTCCTCGTAATGATAGTTAGCATAATAGTTTTTTCCGTGGTAGGGTGGCACGGGCGCTGGATGAACATCCTGCTTAGAATATTGCTGATTCCCCTTGTTGCAGGAATCTCGTATGAGCTTTTGAAGTTGGCAGGCAGAAGCGAAATGAAGATCATGAAAATTATAAAAGCCCCGGGACTGGCCCTCCAGTTGTTAACAACGAATGAACCCGACGACAAGCAGGTAGAGGTAGCCATTGAGGCTTTGAAAGGCGTACTGGCGGACAGTGAGGGTGAGGACAACTGGTGAACATCGGGATGGCCTTGAGCAAAGCGGAAAAAATATTGAGAAATGCTGAAAGCATGACCCCGGCATTAGATGCAGGGGTTATATTATGCTTTGTTTTGGGCTGCGGCCGGGCGTACCTTTTATCCCACCATGAACGGGAGCTGGGCAGCGACGAGGAGCGCAAGTTCTTCGAGCTTGTTGCAAAAAGGGCTGCAGGCACTCCCATACAGCATATAACCGGGTACAAGGAGTTTATGTCCCTTGATTTCCGGGTAAACCCGCATGTGTTAATACCGAGGCCGGAAACGGAGATTCTCACGGAAGCAGTGCTGGAATACGCAAAAAGACGCATTAGTTATTGTGCTTCCGGGAAGCACATGCAAATACTAGACCTGGGCACCGGCTCCGGTTGCATAGCAATAAGCCTTGCCCATTATCTTGCACGGTATGTTGACAATTTCCGTAACAATCACGGCATCGCGGCCCCTGCCCCTGGTATCCCTATGCCTGTCAAAGCAGTTCTCTCCCAGCAACCTCAGGATGTGGCGTTTAGCATCACGGCCTCGGATATCTCTGCCGAAGCCCTGGAGGTGGCAAAACAGAATGCCGTTGCAAACGATGTTGCTGACAAGATTACCTTTGTTTTGAGCAACTTGTTTGAAAATTTGCAGAATGTGGTGTTTGATATAATTGTATCAAATCCGCCCTACGTCCCGTCCCGCGAAATACAAAACCTGCAGGTCGAAGTGAAGGACCATGAACCCCTTGTTGCACTGGATGGGGGGGAAGATGGCCTATATTATTACAGGAAGATAATAGGAAAATCGCCCCGGCACCTAAACGAAAATGGCCTGCTGGCCCTCGAAGCCGGTTACAACCAGGCGGCGGTTATCGCACAGATGATGGAAGGGCAAGGGTTTAAGGGGATTGAAATTATCAAGGACCTGGCAGGAATCGACAGGGTTGTCCTGGGGACATGGATTCCATGAGTCATCTACAGTCATCTACGCGATGGGTCCCTGTTCTTCCTATACTTGCACAATGAGCAATTATGGGGTACTTGTCGTTGAAAGGGAAAACGAGTCCCTGTTCTATACTTGCGCAATGAGCAGAAAGGCGCATTACGGCACCTGCTGCATTATTTGCGTTTCTGTTCTTCCTATACTTGCACATGAGATGAAGACCCGGGCTCAATCCTCTTTATTCATCCTAGTTTCTGTTCTTTGTATGCTTGGGCATGAGCCGTGAAGCCTTGCGCATAATTGTCGAGGCTGGCCGTCCCTGTTTTTTCCCACGCTTGCACGATGAGCCCCTGCTGTAACCACTTGGACGCATTGGGTCATAGCCACCGCAGTTCGTTTAAATCGTAGGGCGTCTCCTGGTATACGTAGTAATTCAGCCAGTTTGCAAAAAGAAGGTTCCCGTGCCCTCTCCAGCTAACAACAGGGGGCTTGCCTGGATCATCACCAGGAAAGTAGTTTTTTGGCAGCTTGATGTTCAACCCTTTTGCAACATCCCGGTCATATTCGTATTTCAGGGTTAACGGGTCATACTCGGAATGCCCGGTTACAAAAACCTGCCTTCCGTTTTTTGCAATCACAATGTATATTCCTGCTTCGTCGGATTCGGACAGTATTTCAAGTTCAGGCACCTTTTCAAGATCTTCCCGCCTTATTTCCGTGTGCCTTGAATGAGGTACATAAAATAAGTCATCAAAGCCCCTGAGCAGCTTGACATTTTTCTTGTTAACCCTGTGCACAAATACCCCGAATACTTTCTCGTCAAGCGGATACTTAGGTATGCCATAATGGTAATAGAGACCGGCTTGCGCTCCCCAGCATATGTGGAAAGTGGAAAATACGCTGCGCAGGCTCCAGTCCATTATCCTGGCAAGCTCATCCCAGTAATCCACATCCTCGAAGGGTAGATGCTCCACGGGCGCTCCTGTTATAATAAGCCCGTCAAATTTTTCGTCTTTTACATCGTCGAATGTTTTATAAAAAGCAACAAGGTGTTCTTTCGAAGTATTCTTGCAAACATGGGTTTTAGGATGTAAAAGCACAACATCCACCTGGAGGGGCGTATTCCCGATTAATCGCAAAAGTTGAGTTTCTGTAACGATTTTTGTCGGCATAAGGTTCAATATCGCTATTTTCAATGGCCTTATGTCCTGGTGAATGGCCCTTTCCTCGGTCATCACGAATATATTTTCATTGGTAAGTATTTCAACAGCCGGCAAATCGTTCGGAATATTAATTGGCATAAAACCCCCACCTTTCCAATTTTAACATTTTTACGTCATCACTAATTTTGTTTTTCACCTTTTAAATTTTTTTACGGTTTTACGGTTTAACAGTTTAACAATCTTACAGACTTACAGATTTACTGTTTACAAGTTTTACAGTATTACAGTTTAACGTTTTACAGCTTAACAGTTTTATAGCTTAACGGTTTTACAGTTAAACGTTTTATAGCTCATTTTTTACGTTTTTATGTCCCTACAATTTTTGCCTACATACATTTTTTGTACTTTTGTGTTTTTGTATTTTTTATGCTTTTGTAATTCCTTTATAGTTTTTGTTTTTACATTTTTTTTGTCTTCACAATTTTTTGTCTTTACATTTTAAATCCTATCATTTAAAATTGTATTATATCCTAGTATATCTATATGATTAATAAATTTAATTCTAATAATATACCATTTTCTTAAACAAATGCAACAATAAATTTAACGAAATTAACAAAAAATGGAGGGGATGAGCTAAGGATAGGGTAAAGATGGGGTGAAAACAGTTTGTTTTATCTTCCCCGAACGGTTATACCCGGCATTTTGGTATTGTAAATATAAAGCGAAATGATGTATAATTTTAATCAATATTGGATGGACAAGCGGAGATAGAAAAATAAACTGGTTAGTTTATTAATTATTTAGTTGTTGATTATTTGATTACTAAAATTGAACAGTATATAATCAAACATATTTAAAGATGTTTATCATTTGATTGATAGTTGATTGGTATTGCTCATTTAAATATGGGTATTACTACAAATAATGCTTTAATAAACATTGATTTTTGCAAAATCATCATATATAAAATGTTACGCGAACTTATGCGGCTTTGGAGGTTGAACAGGTTGAATAAGTTAAATGGGTTGCAGGAAGTAAATATAGGTTTTTTAGGTTTTGGAAATATCGGCACGGGGGTTTACCGGGTAATAGAAACGTATGGGAAAAGTGCGTTTGAAAGGGAAGGATTCAAGCCGAGAGTAAAAAAAATCCTCGTAAGGGATATAAATAAAAAAAGAAAAATTGATGTTGACAAGCAATTATTCACAAACGATATAAAAGATATTATTGATGATCCTGAAATATCGATAGTCGTGGAATTCATGGGGGGAGAGGAGCCTGCAGCCAGTTATATCCTGGAAGCACTAAGGAAAAAGAAAACAGTGGTTACAGCCAATAAAGAGGTCATGGCCAGGCGATGGGTTGAATTGGAAAACACCGCCAGGGAAAAAAAGGTTGGGTTATACTTTGAAGCAAGTGTGGCGGCCGGTATTCCAATTATAAAAGTAATAAGGGAATCATTACAAGCCAATAATATATGCCAGATTATGGGGATAATAAACGGGACCACCAATTATATACTAACCAAGATGTCGGATCACGGCATGTGTTTCGCCGATGTCTTGCAAGAAGCGCAAAGGCTGGGGTACGCGGAACCAGACCCGACTTTTGACGTTGAAGGGCTGGATGCCATGTTCAAGCTTTCCATACTCTCAACCCTGGCTTTCCACTCCAGGGTTCCCGTTGAGGCGATATACACCGAGGGTATTACGAGAATAACAATTGATGACATAAATTATGGAAGAGAACTGGGTTATGTCATACGCCTGCTTGCGATAGCAAAAAAGTATGGAGATGCTATAGAGGCCAGGGTACATCCCACTTTCATACCCCAGGATCACCCCCTTGCGTCAGTGCGTGATTCTTACAATGGCATATATATAAAGGGGGATGCTGTGGGTGATTTGATGCTTTACGGCAGGGGGGCAGGAGATATGCCCACGGCAAGTGCTATTGTTTCGGATATTATCAGTGCATGTTTGAACAAATATAGCCATATTTATCCAACAACGGGCAACAAGTACCAGGTAAGAGAAGATGC
>JAAZDH010000282.1 GCA_012512865.1 Clostridiaceae bacterium
AAACAAAAACATGCAGTAAAACAAAGATTGAAAGGAATGATGGGTGAAATGCTTGTTGAACTGGAGCAATTCAGGCTGGAAATTATAAATATTGCAGAAGAACTAAAGGAATTGAGGGATTCACTTTGATGTTCCGGGGATGAAAAAAGAATTGGATGACCTCGAAAGAAGGACGGCCGCCCCGGAATTTTGGCGTAATAATAATGAAAAGAACCAGGTGGTTTTGCAGCAAATCAAGGCGTTAAAAACGAAAATAGACAGCATGGAAAAACTTGAAAAAGTCCTGGAGGATGTTCGAACGTTAAATGAGCTGGGCATCGAGGAAAATGACGAGAGTGTTGCCTGCGAGGTAAGAGAAGGGCTTGATAAATTAAAGGAATCGTTGCAAATCCTGAAACTTGAAACACTGCTGGATGAACCGTATGACAAGAACAATGCCATAATGAGTTTGCATGCGGGGGCAGGCGGAACAGAGGCGCAAGACTGGGTACAGATGCTCTTGAGAATGTATACCCGCTGGGCTGAAAACAAGGGATACGCTGTAAAGGTTCTCGACCTGCTGGAAGGCGAGGAGGCAGGGATTAAAAGCGTAACAGTGCATGTTGCGGGAGAAAATGCATATGGATTTTTAAAATCGGAAAAGGGAGTGCACCGGCTGGTTAGGATATCCCCTTTCGATGCATCCGGCCGAAGGCATACTTCTTTCGCTTCGGTGGATGTAATGCCCGAGCTTGATGAAGATATAGAAATTGATATAAACCCGGAAGACTTGCGTATTGACACTTACCGTTCAAGTGGCGCAGGCGGCCAGCATGTTAACAAAACCGAATCTGCCATAAGAATTACCCATATCCCGACAGGAATCGTGGTATCCTGCCAAAATGAACGTTCTCAATTTCAAAACAGGGAAACAGCAATGAAGATGCTGAAAGCAAAACTGCTTGAACTGAAAGAACAGGAACAAAAGGAAAAAATCGAGGACCTTAAGGGGGTCCAACTGAAAATTGAATGGGGAAGCCAGATAAGGTCATACGTTTTTTGCCCCTATACCCTTGCGAAGGATCATCGCACAGGGTATGAAGAGGGTGATGTTAATTCCGTCATGGATGGGGAAATCGACGGGTTCATCAATGCCTACCTTGCAGATAAAAAAGCCAGGGAATCAAGGAATAAAGATGACGAGTGAGGGCTAGTGATATAATAAAGGAATCCTGGAGGTAAAATTTAATGAGAGTCCTGTTTTTTGATTGCTACTCAGGCATCAGCGGGAATATGATCCTAGGAGCGCTTCTTGATCTTGGTATTAGTGAAGATGTATTCAGAAGGGAACTGGGGAAGCTCAACTTGCCAGGTTACGGGCTGATAATCCGGAAGGTGCAAAAAGACGGGATATGGGGAACAGATGTGACTGTTGTGACCCAATACGGGGAAAAGCACATGGAAGAGCACGGGGTTGAATTGGAGAAGCGGCAGGAATGCAGTAACTGCCGCACTTACTGCTATGATTGGCATTCCAGCTCTACCTGTTGCATTTTGGATATTGAGCGGCTGATTAACGGGAGCGGTTTCAGGCCGGGTATAAAGGATTTTAGTATCCGGGCATTCCGTGAAATTGCCAGGGCCGAAGCAAAGGTACGCGGCATAAGCATGGAAGATGTCAGTTTCCATGCAGCAGAGGCTGTTGATTCCATCGTACATATAGTCGGCACCAGGATATGCATTGATTTGCTCGGCATAAACAGGGTGTTTTCTTCTCCCTTATGCGATGGCAAAGGTCTTGTGAAATACTGTAACGGGATGCTATCCATACCATCGCCTGTTGTGGCTGAAATGATTTCCGGAAGCGGCATACCCTTGATAACCATGGATATAAACATGGAGCTTGTGACACCAACGGGTATGAGCTTGATTAAGTGCATGGCATCGGATTTTGGCAACATGCCGGCAATGATTATAAACCGCGTGGGCTACGGGATGGGCAAGAGGGAAACAGGAATGCCTGATGTTTTAAGGGTTGTACAGGGCGATTTGCTGGAGGGAAAGATTATAGAAGGGGAATACGGGGCGGATGAAATTTTGCCCCTTGAAATAATTGATATTGTGGATGGATTCCCGGAAATACCGGCTTATAAAAACCTGGTCAAAAGCCCGGGACTTTAGTCACAGGGATGAAAGCTTGAAATCCCGGCGCAGTACAAAAATAGCAAAGGATGGTGCAGGATGGAGGATAAAACAAGCATGGAAAATAAAGCAAGCATGTTAACGGGTAATGCGAATGGCGAGCCGGCCAACGAACTGATACTGGTTGTAAGCGATGAACTGGAATTCAGCCAGGCTGTGGCAAGAATGGCAAGAGACATGGGAGTATACAGTGAAGTTTTAATATACGAGGATAAAGAAGGCAGGAAAAATGAAAATGCGGCAGCAGGTAAGATAATTGGCGAAATAAGGAAGAAAAAACCGGCGGGGATTGTATTTATAGCATACAATGAAACCAAGACCGGTAAATTGATATTAGATGAAATAGAAAACATGGATATTCACATGCTTTTTACCATCAAGCCGGATGAACGGGAGATGAGGTCTTTTCTTTTTAATGCATGTAAGTGCAGCGGGAATTGGAACGTGAAAACCTTCGTTGAAAATGCCGTGGAAAATATAAGGAATACCGTGGGGAATAAAAGGGTTTTATGTGCCCTTTCAGGAGGCGTGGATTCATCTGTATCGGCAGTTTTGGCTAATAAAGCAATTGGAAAGCAGCTTACGTGCATATTCGTGGACCACGGCCTGTTGAGAAAATACGAAGCACGTCATGTTGAGGAGGTTTTCAGGAACCAGTTCGGTATTGACCTGGTGAAAGTAAATGCAAAGGACAGGTTCCTTGAAAAGCTGAAAGGGGTGACGGACCCCGAAAAGAAAAGAAGGTTTATAGGTGAAGAGTTTATAAGGGTGTTTGAAGAAGAGGCAAAAAAGATAGGAAATGTGGATTTCCTGTTACAGGGGACTATCTATCCTGATGTCATAGAAAGCGGCATGGAAAGCAGACCGGCCGTAAAAACCCACCATAACGTGGGAGGGTTGCCTGAAAAAATCAAGTTCAAGGGTATAATAGAGCCTTTGAAATACCTGTTCAAGGATGAGGTCAGGAGGGTTGGGGAAGAACTGGGCATACCATCCAGCATAGTGTGGAGGCAGCCTTTCCCAGGGCCTGGACTTGCGGTGAGAATTATTGGCGAGGTTACCGAGGAAAAACTGGAAATACTAAGGGATGCCGATTATATATTCAGGGAGGAAATAGAAAAGGCGGGGCTCCACCGGGAATTAAGCCAGTATTTTGTCGTTCTTACGGATGTACGGAGTGTTGGTGTCAGGCACGGCAAAAGAACCTATGATTACACGATAGCATTAAGGGCTATCAAGACCAAGGACTTCATGACCGTGGACTGGGTAAGGCTTCCCTATGATATATTAGCTGAAACGGTATACAGGATTGTAAATGAGGTAAGCCATGTTAACAGGGTGGTATACGATATAACGGCTAAGCCGCCTGCAACCGTGGAGTGGGAATAACAGCGCGGAACAAGCATGGAACCCGGGGATGGCGGGAAGATTCCCATGGTTTACACCTGGAAAAGGGAGAGTATGGCTTATGCTAGATGTACATTGAATGATATAATTAGAATACAGAATAAAGAAAGGCGTAAAGAAAGGTGGCTTGATTATAGTGTTTAACATACCGGGTGGGGTTTGGCCCACCATGATAACTCCTTACACTGAGGACAACAAAATTGACTATAGTGCCCTTGAAAAACTAATAGAATGGTATATAAAGAAGGGTGTAAGCGGTTTATTTGCAGTTTGCCAGTCCAGTGAAATGTTTTTCCTTACGCTTGATGAAAGGGTTGAATTGGCCCGGTTTGTCAAGAAAACTGCCGGGGACAGGGTACCGGTTATTGCATCGGGGCATATATCCCGCTCAATGGAGGATCAACTCTATGAGCTTAAGGCCATGGCAGACACCGGCATAGATGCGCTTGTTTTAATTAGCGGGAATCTGGCCGGTAAGGATGATGCTGATGATGTTGCAAGAAAAAACATGGAAGTAATTCTAAACGAGGTGCCCGGTATTCCCATGGGGATATACGAGTGCCCGGTCCCGTACAAGCGCATGATATCTCCTGGTTTACTGGAATGGTGCGCATCAACGGGAAGGTTCCACTTCTTGAAAGATACCTGCCGCGATATTTCGCTTATAAAAAACAAGGTTGAAAGAGTAAAGAATACGAATTTAAAAGTATTTAACGCGAACGCCGCTACTTTACTGGAAACCCTGAAACTTGGAGCTGCCGGGTATAGCGGTGTAATGGCCAATTTCCATCCGGAATTATACGTTTGGTTAACCCGGAACTGGCGCGATAAGCTGTGTGAAGCTGAAGAACTCCAGCATTTCCTGGGGTTCTCCTCTGCAATTGAATACCAGGTATATCCTGTTAACGCCAAGTATTATTTAAAGCTGGAAGGAATAGACATGCTAGCAAAAAGCCGTTCAAAGGATATATCTTCCTTTGACCAGTCACATAAAATTGAGGTGGAGGATTTTCATTATTTGTCGAAAAAGTACGCGGAGAAATTTTGCGAAATCAGGTAATGTAAAAATAGGATAAAGTAATGTAAAGGTAGAATAAAGTAATGTAAAGACACAATAAAAGCAAAAAAGATTATACTTGGAAATGGTTAATTGAAAAACCAGGAAGAAGGTGTTGGTTGAATGAAAAGTATAAAGCCGGGACGGGGGCCATCGGGCATGTCCTTTATCGGCTCAATAATAGCAATAGTGTTCGGGCTGTTTTGGATGATCATTGCGGCCAGGATTACGGCTAATGCCCCTTTTGGAGTAGCCGGGGCAATCTTTCCCTTGTTTGGAATCCTGTTTGTAGTGATCGGAGTGGTACAGGCAGCATACCACTATAAAAATGCCACGGGCAAGGACCGGTTTTCGATATTTGACATAACAGATTCATCTGAAGAAGGAGATCCTGCCGGCAGGTGGATTAAGAACGGGGACAAATATGAAAACAACTATCATGATAACCATGATACCTGGCATGATGCAGGTGAATATGAAAAGAGCAATAAAAGCCCCTTGAATAAGGAGCCAAACGCCTCAAGCAAGGGCATCGAGATGAATTATTGCCCCTATTGCGGGAAACCGGTAAATGAAGATTTCTCCTTTTGCCCCAATTGCGGAAAACGGTTGAACTGATGGCTGTTTTTTCATCATTTTCCGGGCGAAACGTAAAAACAAAAGACGTGAATTTCTAATTGACAAAATATACGCTTGTTTGATAGTATATTTTCGTGGGGATTCAAGCAAGCATCCATGTAAACCGGGTTGGATAAAGCACCAACCCGTTTTAAGTTTTAACAGGATATGGTTTATTTTATTCCAATTATTATGCAACAGCCGGGTATGGTTTCAAAGCTGGATGCAGTTTAGGCGCCAAATTAATCAAGGGAGGTTTATTCTTATGTTGGAAAGGCTTTTCAAACTAAAGGAAAACGGTACAAATGTCAGGACCGAAATCGTTGCAGGCATCACAACCTTTATGACAATGGCATACATATTAATTGTCAACCCAAATATACTATCGGATGCCGGCATGGATAAAGGTGCAGTATTTACCGCTACTGCTCTTTCTGCAGCAATAGCTACCATCTTGATGGCGTTCCTGGCTAACTATCCCGTCGCATTGGCTTCTGGCATGGGGCTTAACGCGTATTTTGCCTATGCTGTTGTCCTGGGCATGGGATATTCATGGAAGATTGCCCTTACGGCCGTGTTTATTGAAGGTATAATATTTATAATCTTAACACTGTTAAGGTTCAGGGAAGCGATTATAAACTCCATACCGAATAACCTTAAATATGGTATTACTGTTGGAATAGGCTTGTTTATTGCCTTTATAGGTTTCCAGAATGCAGGAATCATCGTAAATGATGATGCTACTCTTATTGCTCTTGGAAACCTTAAGAGCCTGACAGTCATATTATCAATTATAGGAATAATCATAATGACCCTTCTAATCTACAAAAAAGTAAAGGGAGCGCTTCTCTGGGGTATATTGATTACATACGCTCTTGGGATAATATGCCAGTTTGTGGGTCTTTATAAAGTTGACGAAGCAGCGGGGGTATACAGTCTTATTCCCAGCGGGATAATTTCCCTGCCGCCGTCCCTTGCGCCAATATTCCTGAAATTTGATTTTGAAGGAGCTTTTGCGCTGGGAGTGAATTTCCTTGTTGTAATGTTTGCATTCCTCTTTGTAGACTTGTTTGATACAGTAGGTACGTTGATAGGTGTGGCAAGCAAGGCAAATTTACTGGACAAGGACGGGAAACTGCCGAGAGTAAAAGAAGCTCTTTTGACGGATGCAATTGGCACGGTGGTCGGTGCAGGCCTTGGTACATCAACGGTAACCAGCTATGTTGAAAGTGCTGCAGGAGTGGCTGAAGGCGGAAGAACAGGATTACCAGCACTCACCACGGGAATTCTATTGATAGTATCATTAGTGTTTTCTCCTATTCTTACAATAATACCATCCTTTGCAACTGCTCCGGCATTGGTGGTGGTAGGGCTGTACATGGCTTCCGTTATTATAAAAATCGACTTCAGCGAAGATTTCACGGAAGCTCTCCCGGCATTCCTGGCAATGATTATAATGCCTTTTTCATACAGCATTGCTAACGGAATAATGTTTGGAATTCTTGCATGGTTTGTATTAAAAATAGTTTCTGGCAGGATCAAGGAAGTGCACCCGGTGATATATGTCCTGGTTGTCTTGTTTGTATTGAAAATTGTATTATAGGGAACGTGATTTGGGGGATAAATCAAGGTGCAACATGATTGCAGTGTAGTCATGATTGCAGTATAGTTACATAATTGAAGGGCGAGAATTAAAATATAGTATAGTTAAAATACAGTATAATCAAAATGTGCATAAAGTACGATAATGATTATGATAGCTTGCTTGAAGAGACAAGGCAGGGCGGCTTGTAAATCCTTGAAGGTCATGTAGAGACCGGGATCGCCGCCCTCCTGTCGAAACCCATGTTATACAAGGATGTGACGATGTGAATTAATTAGACGCAAATCTTGCATGGAGGACAAAAATGAGTACCAGTGCTAAGAAAGTTGCTGTTGTGATGGGAAGCCATTCAGATTTTGACGTGGTTAAGAAATGTATAATTATCCTTAAAGAATTCGGGGCGGAATACGAGGTCTTGATTTGTTCAGCCCACAGGACCCCGGACAAGGCGGCGGAATATGCGAAAACGGCAGAAGAAAGAGGTATAGAGGTCATTATTGCAGCAGCCGGCAAGGCGGCACACCTGCCGGGTGTAATGGCAGCCTACACATCGGTACCCGTAATCGGGATACCCATAAAATCTTCCGCGTTGGACGGCCTTGATTCCCTGCTGTCTATCGTGCAGATGCCTTCCGGCATTCCCGTGGCATGCGTGGCAATTGACGGGGCTGAGAATGCTGCACTCCTGGCATTGCAAATATTATCGGTTTCCAACAGGGAATTGAGGGAAAAAATAAAGGAATACAAAAAGAAACTGGCCTCGGGCGTGGAAGAAAAAAATATAAAATTGAAAGAAATACTTCATAAAGAAGGGTTATAATTATATACGTGACAGTGGGACGGGGGTCATGACACCAAGGTGAAAGATGTCACAGAAGGACGGGGGTAATGACACCGGGGGTCATGACACCAGGGCGTTAAAAAACAAGTTGCAGTAGATGGAGATTATTTTTATGAAATATGAAATTTTTGATGAAAAATTGTAGGAAGAATGCGGAGTTTTTGGAATATACGGCCATGACAACATTGATGTTGCAAGACTTACTTATTACGGCCTGTTTGCCCTCCAGCACAGGGGGCAGGAGAGCACCGGGATTGCGGTGAATGATAAGGGCACCCTGATATATTACAAGGATGCCGGCCTGGTTTCCGAGGTGTTCAATGACACGATTCTTGATCATTTAAAAGGAAAAATGGCAATAGGCCATGTCAGGTATGCGCCTGATGTAAAAGATGACTACAGGGAAAACGTCCAGCCCATCGTGGTAAAGTATAAAGCTGGCCAGTTGGCCCTGGCTTACAACGGCACCCTGGTAAATGCAGAAAGCCTGAGAAAGGAAATGGAGGAAAAAGGGGCCATATTCCAGGCCAATAATGATGCTGAGCTGATAGCCAGCCTTATTTCAAGGCACAGGATAACAAGCGAAAATATAGAGGAAGCCCTCGTAAAAATACTTAATGATATTAAAGGATCTTTTGCTTTCGTGATTTTAACCCCCCATAAACTAATAGGGGTAAGGGATCCTCTTGGTATAAAACCTTTGTGTATAGGCATGATGGACAGTGCCCATATCCTTGCTTCAGAATCCTGCGCCTTGGATGCCATAGGGGCAAAATACACAAGACAGGTGAACCCGGGCGAAATCATCGTGATTGATGAAAATGGAATGAGGTCCATTCAAACAGGGACAACCGGAAAATCCAGGTTTTGCATATTTGAATTCGTGTATTTCGCCAGGCATGATAGTTTCATAAACGGGGTAAGCGTGTACGAGGCAAGGCTGGAGGCGGGAAGAAGGCTTGCAATGGAGCATCCGGTGGATGCGGATCTTGTTATAGGAGTTCCCGACAGCGGGCTTATTGCAGCGCTGGGTTTTTCGAGGCAATCAGGCATACCTTACGGTACCGGCCTTATAAAAAACAGGTACGTGGGAAGGACTTTTATAAAGCCAGGACAGGGAAAAAGAGAAATAGCGGTAAAAATAAAATTTAATGCTATACGCAGTGAGATAGAAGGAAAAAGGATTATAATGGTAGATGATTCCATAGTCAGGGGAACTACCACGAAAATGATTGTCCAGATGTTGAGAAACGCAGGGGCAAAAGAAGTGCACATAAGGATAAGCTCACCACCCTACAAGTTTCCTTGTTACTACGGGATTTATACTCCTTCAACAGACCAGCTGGTGGCATCAAGTTTTTCAAAGGAAGAGATCAAGAATCTCATAGGAGCAGACAGCCTTGAGTACTTAAGCCTGGAGGGGATTAAGAAAACTCCGATAGGGCTGGAGGGGGATCTATGCAGCGCATGTTTTGACGGGCAATATCCAATTGAACCATATTTCGGGGAGGAAATCTGAATGACGACATACAAGGATGCAGGTGTTGATATTGAAGCAGGATACAAAGCGGTAAAACTCATGAGGGAACATGTGAGAAAAACCTTCCGCCCGGGAGTCCTTACCGATATCGGTGGGTTTGGAGGGTTGTTCGCCCTGGACAAGGATAAGTACAAGGAACCGATCCTTGTTTCAGGTACCGACGGGGTTGGAACAAAGCTAAAAATAGCTTTCCTGATGGACAAGCATGATACAGTCGGCATAGACTGCGTAGCCATGTGTGTCAACGATGTGGTATGCAGCGGTGCAGAGCCTTTATTTTTCCTGGACTATATTGCTACCGGGAAAAACCGGCCTGAGAGGATTGCGGATATTGTAAAAGGTGTGGCGGAAGGGTGCCTTCTTGCAGGATGCGCTTTAATTGGAGGAGAAACCGCAGAAATGCCGGGGTTTTATGCAAGCGAGGAGTATGATATTGCAGGCTTTGCAGTTGGTATTGTTGACAGGAAAAAGATTATAGACGGAAGAGATATAAAGCCGGGGGACAAGATTATCGGGCTTGAGTCTTCCGGGTTGCACAGCAATGGTTTTTCGCTTGTAAGAAAATTTCTGAATCCAAACAAGGAAAAGCTCCATGAATACGTTGAGGCTTTAAAAAACAGCCTGGGTGATGAACTGTTAAGGCCTACCAGGATATATGTGAAAGAAGTATTGGATTTGATACCCAAGTTTAAAATAAAAGGTATATGCCATATAACCGGGGGAGGGTTCTTCGAAAACATACCCAGGATGCTGCCGCCGGGAATAAGGGCAAGAGTTGAAAAAGATTCATGGCCCGTCCCGCCGATTTTTGAAATCCTCCGCGGCATCGGAAGTATTGATGAAAAGGATATGTACGGTACATTCAACATGGGAATCGGAATGGCACTGGTGGTGGAAAACGGTTCTGAAAACGAAATAGCACATTACTTTAATGTCGAGAAGAAGCACCCGTATAAGCTGCATATTATAGGTGAACTGGCTGAAGGCGAACCAGGGGTGGAGCTATGCTAAGACTGGGAGTCATGGTATCCGGTGGCGGGACCAATTTGCAGGCCATCATTGATAGTATAGAATCCGGATATCTTGTAAACTGCTCCATTGTCACGGTAGTATCCAGCAGGAAGGATGCATATGCCCTTGTAAGGGCTGAAAAGCATGGTATACCTTCCGTATGTATCAGGCGCAAGGATTATGATACCCTGGAAGAATATGATGAAGCCCTTGTTTCCCATTTAAAGAAATACAAGGTGGACCTGGTGGTAATGGCAGGCTTTTTGTCAATAGTCGGCGAGAGATTTATCAATGAATTTCCAAGCAGGATTATAAATATTCATCCATCTTTGATACCTTCTTTTTGCGGGAAAGGATACTATGGAATTATACCCCATAAGGCAGCGCTGGAGTATGGGGTCAAGGTGACCGGCGCTACCGTGCATTTTGTCACCCTTGAAGCGGATTCAGGACCGATAATACTGCAAAAGGCGGTATATGTGAAAGAGGATGACACTCCTGAAACACTCCAGAAAAGGGTAATGGAAGAAGCAGAGTGGAAAATATTGCCTGAAGCAATAAAGCTTTTTTCACAAGGCAGGCTTGCGGTGGAAGGCAGGAAAGTCAGGATTTTAAAAGAGGAGAGTGATATATGTTGATTAAACGTGCGCTTATAAGTGTATCGAATAAAACAGGTATAGTTGATTTTGCAAGGGAATTGGAGCAGCTTGGCGTGGAAATCCTCTCAACGGGCGGTACGGAGAGGGAATTGAAGAATGCGGGGATAAAAGTAAAAAATGTTTCGGAAGTTACGGGTTTCCCGGAATGTCTTGACGGAAGGGTGAAAACCTTGCACCCGAAAATTCATGGAGGAATTCTAGCGGTGCGGGACAACCGTGAGCATATAAGGCAGATGGAAGAACTTGGGATAGGGCTTATCGACATGGTGGTGATTAACCTTTATCCCTTTAAAGAAACCATTCTAAGGGAAAACACGAGCATGGAAGATGCAATCGAAAACATAGATATTGGCGGACCGGCAATGCTTAGGGCTGCCGCCAAGAATTACAGGGACGTGGTGGTTGTTGTTGATCCCTCGGATTACCGGCCGGTCCTGGATGAGATAAAGAGTACAGGAAAGGTTGATATTAAAACCAGGTTCAGGCTTGCATGGAAGGTGTTTGAACACACCGGCCATTATGATACGCTGGTGGCCGGTTACTTGAAGGAGAAGGCTTTTGAAGATGGTGCAATTGGTGAAGGTGACCTCTTCCCTGGCACCATTACGATGACATATGAGAAGGTGCAGGATATGAGATATGGCGAAAACCCGCGCCAAAAAGCCGCATTCTACAAGGAGACAATGGCAAGGGGAGGTTATATTGTTAACGCAATACAGCTTCACGGCAAGGAACTTTCCTTTAACAACGTTAATGATGCCAATGGAGCCCTTGAACTACTGAAGGAATTTGACGAGCCCACGGTTGTTGCCGTAAAGCATGCAAATCCTTGCGGTGTTGGCAGTGCCGGCAGCATATACGAGGCTTATATTAAAGCATATGAAGCAGATCCTGTTTCGATCTTCGGGGGGATTGTTGCCGCAAACAGGGAAATAGAAGAGAAAACCGCCGAAGAGATAAACAAAACATTCGTGGAAATCGTGATAGCTCCTTCCTACACTGAGAAGGCCCTTGAGATTTTAACCAAAAAGAAAAACATCAGGGTACTAAAGCTGGATGATATTACGCGGAAACCCTCGAGTAGGGATTTTGACATGAAGAGGGTATCCGGAGGCCTTTTAGTACAGGAGTACAATACGGGGTTGATAAACGCGGATGATATAAAATATGTAACAAGTAAAAAGCCGGACGAAAAACAAATGGAAGACTTGATTTTCGCGATGAAGGTTGTCAAGCACACGAAATCCAACGCCATAGTGCTGGCGAAAAACAAGCAAACGGTGGGTATCGGGCCAGGACAGGCAAACAGGGTTACATCCGTTAAAATAGCCCTTGATTACGCAAAAGAAAAGGCAAGGGGTGCAGTGCTGGCATCGGATGCATTCTTCCCCTTCCCTGACTGGATTGAAATGGCGGCTGCATCTGGTATCGTAGCTGTAATGCAGCCGGGAGGCTCCCTGAGGGACCAGGAGTCTATAGATGAATGCAATGAAAAGGGCATAGCCATGGTGTTTACCGGGATGAGGCATTTCAAGCATTGATTGTTGGAGGTGGGACTTGTTATATGAAAGTACTTGTGGTCGGCGGTGGGGGCAGGGAACACGCCCTGGTATGGAAGGTATCCCGGAGCCCCTTGGTGAGCGAGGTTTACTGTGCTCCCGGCAATGGGGGGATATCAAGGATTGCAGCTTGTATCCCCGTAAAAGCCATGGATATAGAGGGCATTGTTACCTTTTCGAAGAAAAACAATATTGACCTGGTCGTGGTTTCACCGGACGACCCCCTTGCGGCAGGAATGGTGAATGCCTTGCAGGATGCTGGAATAAGAGCTTTTGGACCTGTGAAGGAAGCCGCGGTTATAGAATCAAGCAAGGTTTTTGCAAAGAACTTGATGAAAAAGTACAAGATTCCAACAGCCAGGCACGAGGTTTTTAACAGCCCGGATAAGGCAATAAAATATGCAAGGAAACAGAAGTATCCCCTTGTAATAAAAGCGGACGGCCTTGCAGCCGGAAAGGGGGTTATAATAGCCGGCACCTATGACATGGCCCTGGATGCAATCCATGAAATAATGGAAAAGAAGATTTTTGGAGAATCTGGCAGCAGGATAGTAATAGAAGAATACCTGGAGGGGAAGGAAGCAACAGTGCTGGCATTTACCGATGGGAATACGCTGGTTCCCATGGTCAGTTCCCAGGACCACAAGAAGGCATACGATTACGACCTGGGTCCCAACACCGGGGGCATGGGGGCCTTTTCGCCAAGCCGGCATTATAATGAAAGGATGGCGGAAATATGCCAGGATGGGATTTTTCTTCCCACTATTCACGGGATGAGAAACGAAGGCATCAAGTTTAAGGGAGTCTTGTATTTCGGCCTTATGCTTACTGATGACGGCCCGAGGGTGCTGGAGTACAACGCAAGATTCGGTGACCCCGAGGCACAGGTTGTATTACCCAGGCTTAAAAATGACATAGTGGAAATATTCGAAGCCATAATAGATGAAAGGCTGGATAAAACCAGGATTGAATGGGATGACAGGGCTGCAGCCTGCATAATAGCGGCATCGGATGGTTACCCGGGCATGTACCGCACGGGCTTTGAGATAAGCGGCATAGAAGAAGCGGAAAAAGAAGAGGATGTAATGGTTTTTCATGCAGGAACAAGGCATGAAAACGGGAAGTATTATACGGCAGGAGGGCGTGTCCTTGGGGTTACTGCACTGGGTAATACGCTTGAAACAGCCATAAATAAGGCGTACAATGGAATAATGGAAATTAATTTCCAAGGCATGCACTACAGGAAGGATATTGGCATGAGATGATGAGTATGAATGGCTTGCAAGGGACAGGAGAGAAACAGGGTTCACGAAGAAGAATCGGTATTTCAGGAGGCACTTTCGACCCGGTACATTACGGGCACCTGGTAATAGCGGAAGAAGCCAGGGAAGCTTTCAGGCTGGAAAAAATCCTGTTTATACCTTCAGGCAATCCCCCCCATAAGGCAGGCCGTGATGTTACGCCTGCCAGGCACAGGTATGAAATGGTGAGAAGAGCTGTGCGCGATAATCCTTATTTCGAAGTGTCCGGCATTGAAATAAATAGGGAAGGCAGCTCATATACAATGGACACCCTAAGGGAATTAAGGGGGGTGTACGGCGAAAACACGGATTTTTACTTTATCATTGGGGCAGACATAATACCGGAGCTTACTACCTGGAAGTATTTTGAGCAGGTCTTTGGAATGTGCGAGTTTATAGCTGCCCTAAGACCCGGGTATAATAAAGATGCTTTAATAAAAGAGGTAGAGTACCTGGAAAATAATTACCGGGCCAGGATTCACATATTTGGGAGCCTGTTGATTGGGGTTTCGTCTACAATGGTTCGCGAAAGGGTAAGGAAAGGCAGGACAATAAAGTACCTGGTACCTGGAAGCGTCGAGGAATATATCAGGGAAAAGGGATTATACAGATACAGGGATAACGGGGATATTAACGGGATATTGGCGAATGGCTTGCGGAAGTGAAAGTGGTATTATGACATTGGAGGAAATGAAAGAAAAACTAAAAAGGGACCTTGATACTGAAAGGTACATGCATTCAATAAATGTGATGAATACTGCCGTGGAGCTTGCCGGTTATTACGCCGTGGATAAAAGAAAAGCTGAGATAGCCGGTATTTTACATGATTGCGCAAGAGGTTTGAGCCGGGAGGGCATTTTTTCTACCTGTATCATTGCCGGCATAAAAGTCGACGAAATTAATAAAAGGCAGCCCAAGCTCTTGCATGGCCCTGTTGGGGCATATCTGGCAAGGGTTGATTACGGCATCGGCGATGAAGAAGTGCTGGAGGCTATAAAAGTTCATACTACAGGTAAAGAGAATATGGGAATGCTGGATAAAATCATCTTCCTTGCAGATATAATTGAACCGGAAAGGGACTTCCAGGGAGTTGACCGCATAAGGGAAATGGCATATATGGATATTGACAGGGCCTTGATGTTGGCCTTTGATAGGATTATAACCCATGTTCTCGAAAAAAGGGAACTGTTGCACCCTGATACAATCAATGCAAGGAATTACATTTTAATGTATTATACCAGGCCTTGAAAGGCAGACCTAAAATAATTTTTTCATGGAGGTTGAGAATATATTGGAAAGTGCCGCTTTAGCTGAAAAAATAGCTGAAATACTAAAGGAAAAGAAGGCATTGGATATCGACATACTGGATGTTTCCAAGCTTACCATTCTTACCGATTGTTTCGTGATTTGCTCCGGGACTTCCACCATTCATATCAGGACCCTTGCCGATGAACTTGGTTTAAAATTGAAAGAAACAGGTGTTTCATGCCATCATATCGAGGGGTACGAAACTGCACGCTGGATACTCCTGGATTACGGGAACGTGGTGGTCCATATCTTCCATGAAGAGGAAAGGAAGTTTTACAACCTTGAGAGGTTATGGTCCGATAGCATGATAAAGCGAAAATCTTAACTTTGACGCGTAAATCTTGAGACTTGAGCGTTTAATTAAAATGCCGTAAATACCTAAAGTATTAATACCTAAAATATTCCGGTAATATGTCGAGATATTTTTTTAAAAAATCAGAAAAATTTTGGCATATTGTACATTGAAAAGAGCATAGCAAAGCTAACCATCACCTGGGATGATATTATCCACGATATGAAAACGGTGGCGTGTAAGCCTTCCAAACCTTAGTCTTTCTGCTACGGTTAAAGCATCAAACCAGTCATTTTTAGGCCGTTCTCCCAAAGATTTTTTGAAAGTATTAATATTGAGGACGAAAGCCTGACCCATATTAACTTTACAGTTTAATCATGATATAGGTTATCTCTTTTGTAAATATAATTTTGTTCTATATTACTATACAATAATTGGCACGGCCTCTGTGCTTACCAGGGATAAATAAAAAGAATTGCTATGCTTTCAAGAAGGGAATTACCAGTTAAATTGTGGTAATCTATTTATCATAGATACGAATGCTTTAGCGTTGCGTACAAATATATTATACGAGGAAGCAGAAATATGGGTATTAACATGGATCTAAAATCCAAAGACAAGTGTAACACAAGCAATACCAAAAACAATATTAAGCACCCAAAGGTCGTTATCCTCGGCGCCGGAAGCCTGTTTTTTGGAAGACAGGCAATCTGGCAAATGGTTAATTCTCCGTATTTAAACAATGGTACGCTGGCGCTTGTTGATACTGATGAGGATAGGCTTCAGAAAATGTTGAAGCTAGCGAGGATGGTGGCAGGCGCAAATAATGTAGGCTTGTCCGTGGAAGGCTCAACCTGCAGGAAAGAAGTCCTGGAGGGAGCTGATTTTGTAGTGCTGAGTTTTGCGAAAGATACGGTAAAATACAGGGGCATTGATTGTGTTATTTCGGAAAAGTATGGGATCAGGATGTGTTCAGGCGACACAATAGGGCCGGGAGGGATTTTCAGGGCTATGAGGGAATTTCCAGTAATATTGGAATGCGCAAAAGATATAAAGGCTCTTTGCCCCGAAGCTTGGGTAATAAACTATATAAACCCGACGGCGGTCCATGGTATTGGTTTGAGGAGATATGCACCGGAGTTGAAAAGTTTCGCTTTGTGCGACGGGCTTCACATGCCCCATGTGAAAAGAAATTACGCGTTAAGAGCGGGTATAATATCGCGTCCCGATGAATATTCAGGTGATGTGGCACGAAGGTTTGATTTTCGTATTGCGGGGGTCAACCATTTTACATGGCTTATAAAAGCGGAATTTGACGGGAAAGATGTTGTTCCTGAGATAGCGGAATGCTTAAGACGGGAAGCGGCAAGGGAGACAGACGGGGGAGACATAGGAGCCAAGGCGTTATATAACAGTAAAATAGGTTATGAATTATATAAAATATTTGGTTATATACCTACCTGTGTTGGTCATACGAAAGAGTATGTAAGATACTGGCAAGGATTGGGAAAGACTAAGGATGAGATCCCACCTTTGTTTATATGGGAGACTGAAAGTAGATACAAGCGCCACAAAGAAATGTGGAAACAGGTAGATGCTTTCATTAATGGAGAGATTCCCATTTCGGACTATATGAGAGTTTTAGGTCCCGACCATGCGACGGATATTATCGAAAGCATGGTGGCAGGATTAAATAAGCCTTTCTACATAAATACATTTAATAACGGCGCAGTGACAAACATGAGCAATGATGCGTTTCTTGAATTATGCTGCGATGTTACGATGGAAGGCATTAAACCTCATCCGGTAGGCGATATGCCAAGAGGCATACGTGGTATGGAAGAGCTCGTCCTGGATACGCATGAGCTTACGGCTGAGGCTGTTGCAGAATGCAGCTATGAAAAATTAAGGCGAGCTATGCTCACTGACCCCCTTATAAGCTCTATCAGTGATGCGGATAATATTATAAGAGAATTGATGGAACTTGAAAGAGAAGCTTTACCCGGATGCTGGTTTAAATAAAGTGGTTAGGATTTGAATAGAGCAGTTCGATAAAGATGCCTGGAAATCAATATTATTACAGGAGTATTGAAGCTGACGGAATATGTTATATCCTGTGAAACATCTGAAAATATTACGTAAAAAAATTAATATAATACAACAAATTTATGACTGACATATGTATTATTGATTATATATTATTGATAATAAACGGTCTATCGGCGTGAAACAGATAATTCACGGGAAGGTGATATATTTGTCTGCAATTGGAGAAATTGTACATGAACTGCTGCCGGGGAAAAACAATCCACGAAACAGCGAGGGGGCGTTTCTGGATATAGGAGACGGGAGAATCATTTTTGCATATAGCATGTTTACGGACAATGAGTATGTCGGAGATTTCGGGAGGGCTTCTATAGCAGCCATTTATTCTTACGATAAAGGGAAAACATGGACTAATAATCATGATATACTGGCGAAACCTGAAAGCAATGATGTAATTAACTTGATGTCGGTTTCTTTGCTGAGGATGCTAAACGGGGATATAGGCTTTTTTACATGGTGAAACGTGGCTTTCACGACGCCAGGATTCATTTGAGACGGTCATCGGATAATGGTATTACATGGAATAATCCTATTTGCTGCATCCCGGGAAAGGGTTATTATGTAACGAATAATGACAGGGTTGTAAGACTGTCATCCGGGCGTATAATAGCACCAGCTTCATTTCACATCATGCAGGGAGATACTATTAATAAGAAAAGTATAGTCATGTTTTTCATGTCGGATGATGATGGTTATACGTGGAAGGAACCGCAAAATTATTGCTCCCTGCCGTCGACCGAACTGAGCGGTTTGCAAGAACCAGGCGTCATTGAATTAAAAAACGGCGTATTATGGGCATGGTGCAGAACAATGCTCGGAAGACAATACCAGATGTTTTCTTTTGATATGGGTGAAACCTGGACTCCCGTATATCCTTCGGTGTTTACCTCTCCAAATTCACCGTTGAGTATGAAAAGGATACCCGGAAGCGGGAAATTAATAGCAGTCTGGAATCCGATACCAGCTTACCAAACAAGGGTTATACCGAGTTACAATAATAGAAAAGGATGGGATAGGAAACCGCTTGTAGGAGCAATCAGTGAGGATGATGGAAAGGTATGGAGCGAATGCTTTACTATAGAAGGTGAAGAAAACAGGGGCGGTTATTGCTATTGCGCGATACATTTTACCGATGACGCTCTTCTCCTGGCGTATTGCGCCGGTGAGCCTGAGGATGCAAGTTGCCTGGCAAAGCTTAGGATCCGGAGGATACCTTTTGAGGATATTCCCTGTGTTTATTAATAAAAACAATAATGATTGCAGAAATGTTATTGAATGGGAGCAGAAAAAATGTGAAAAAAACAATAGCTATACGGCACATACTCGATCCTCTCTGGAGTAAGCCTGTCATTATCGTTCAGGGAGCAAAGCTTCTTGTTTTTATTAATACTTTCTTTACAGACACGAAATTTTTTGCAGTTTTAATAAATTTAAATGGTGTTTTTTATTCCCTTGGCATAGAAAATGTATTAAAAAAAGACGATACTCTTTATGAAATTGAATGCAGAATACCCCCCCGGATGCCCAACAGGGTTTTATTCTCTTTTAGTTGAATGGGATAGGGGTTCTGATTTTATGCCCAATTCCGTAAAAATCCTGGATACATTTCCTGAAAACTTTGTATTTATTCATATGACCGACCCGCACGTGTGCAGCGCTATGGAGGATGAGCCCGGAATTACCCTTGCAAAAGCCGTCAAACGCGTAAATGAGATAAATCCTGAATTTGTGTTGCTTACAGGTG